>LKUD01000005.1 GCA_001412355.1 Methanoculleus sp. SDB | reverse complement strand
TTAAGGAAAATTCAGAAAAAATGTTGTCTTGAGTGGGAGTTGGTATGGATATTTACGGTAGGACGTGAGGGCAGCCGGGACGGAGGAAGTGTCCGGCTGCATGAGAGGTAGAACCTGGTTTTATGGTGTGTACACCTCTCCCCGCACCGACCCGTCCCTTACCCGCCAGGGAGGGCGCCGCAGGGGGGTGCATGGTGTGCGTGTGATGCAGGAGGTTAGCCATCTGGTGCATAATTCAACTCCCTGATCACTACTTATTCATGCTAATATTTATAATTATCTCTTACTGGTTAACGATATAGATAGACGACAATGATTAATTATAGCGCTAAGCAAAAAAGAGCCTCCTGAGTCTGAAAACGATACGAAAAAGGGTGGGGAGTTGGTATAGGTGGCGTTGGTGAACGTGACAATGCCTTCAACAGGGTGTGGTGTCAGCCCGACGGCCGTGTGGAGGTGTGCTTCGTGCCGTGTCATGCGAATCGGCAGGTAATCGCCCGCACGGGGCGGGCTTTCTGCCGAAGAACACTGTGTTTGTTGCTTGATTGATGACGCGTGGCCCGAGGGTTGCATCCGGGAGGGTGAACGCTGTTGGCAAATGCAACTCCCCGATCACACTATCGTCATAATGATATAAAAAATTTGCTCTCAATGATTAACATTATTGGTGACCAATTAGGATTATCGCTGTTGCAGACAGGTTCACGGAGGCGGCCGGACGGGAAGGCTGTCGGTGCGGATCGGGCAGGAGAAATTGTTAAATCCGCTCTCTCCCGGCCGCAGCCTCAGGGGGACGGAAAGGCAGCATCGCCCGGCTTCTGTTCGGGGAGAGAGAAATGCGACTGCACGAGTTTCCATGTATGGCCGGTGCCCACCAGCACCATGGTCAGCCTGCCGGGGCGGCGATGTGTTACCCCGCCGGTGCCGGCACCGACGATTGCATCGGCGAGAACCCATGCAACGGTACCGGACGCGTCTATCCGCAAATCCAAAAGATCCAGGGAGAGTGTCCCGCACCGGGAGAATTCCCGGGAAAGACGGTTCCCAAACTCGTTCGCGGATGTTAGCTTTTCACCGGGCCCGCTCCAGAACCCGGCAAATCCGGGTGCGACAAGGGCCATCACGCCCTCGGTGTCCCGTGCGGAGTAGGCGTCCGTGAATGCACGGAGGACCGATTCGACCTGCTCGCGTGTCTGTGTACTGATCGTCATACCCGTCACATCCCGGTACGCATGCCGGGGTCATAGTAGTAACCCTTCGGGATCGGGGCATATCCGCAATATCCATGTATGAAGGGGTAGAACGATACAGGAACAGGCTGTCTCATGGTTGACACCGTTACCCTGAAGGGGTGGGTCGAAGAGGACGGGCGGCATCTGTCTGCCGGTGATGTCGGGAGGTTGCTGGAGGCAGGCCCTTCCGCCGTCGGGCGTTTCGGGGGCGAGTTCCTGCTCATGTGGAACGACTGCATGGCACGGGACCATTTCGGGATTATACCCGGCCCGTGCCCTGCCGGCAGCGTGTACTGCACCGGCAGGGAAGCAGGCACCGTATCCCCTGATCCGCCCGCGTTCGATCTCCATGATGCGATAGCCGAGGCGGTACGGCTCCGGAGCGACGAAGGGGTCACTGCGCTCTCAGGAGGCGTTGACTCAAGCCTCATCGCAGCGCTTGCCGGGCTTCCCTGCGTGGCAGTCGGCCTGCCGGGATCGCACGATCTGGAGCGGGCGGCATATGTCGCAGAAAAGCTCGGACTGACACTCCATGCCGTCGAACTGACGCCTGCCATGATCTCCGCTGCCCTCCTTGCGGTGGTACTGGTCATCCCGGATAAAAACCCCGTCGACGCGTCGATTGCCGCAACACAGTACTGTATTGCATCATGGGCGGCTGAGCATGGATATAGCCGCATTCTTGCCGGCCAGGGTGCAGACGAACTCTTTGGAGGATATGCCCGGTACCTCGAAAGTGCGGACATCGCCGGTGATCTCGCGAAGGATTTTCGCGGGCTTGCCGGCCAGTGTGCGCGTGACCAGGCGGTGGCAGGCCTTCATGGCACGTCCTTTTCGCTGCCGTATCTTGACATCCGCGTCGTGCGCGCTGCACGGGCCCTGCCGCCCGCAGCAATGGTGGAAGGCGGGGTGAGAAAACGCCCCCTCCGGCGGGTTGCGGAGCGCGAGGTGCCGGCGGATATCGCCCGGTACGAGAAGAAGGCGATGCAGTACGGCAGCGGCGTCTGGAAAGTGATCCGGCAGCTTGCACGTGAAAATGGTTATAAAAAATCGGTACAAGGGTACATAAATCAGATTGGGGAGACTGCACACGATGGTATCTGAAACTGAGATTAACGATATCGCGAACCTCGCGGACATATCCATACCCAAGGAAGAACTGGGCACGTTTACCGCACAGTTCAATTCAATTCTCGAATATTTCGACCTGCTCGACGCGGTGGAAGCGGCGCCGTCCGAAGGTGCCGGCCGGTACAATATATTCCGCGAGGATATCGTGGAGCCTTCCCTTGATCAGGACGCCGTGCTCTCAAATCCCGGTGCGTCCGAGGACGAGTTTATCAAGGGCCCGAGGGTGATGTAGTGGCGGGAACGTTTTCGTTCGATGCGCCGGACCGCTGGAACGCGTTTCTGCACCGGCAGGAGACGGTCGGGTACGGTGACGGCGCGCTCGGCGGACTGCCGGTGGCGGTCAAGGATAATATCTCCACGGCAGGTCTCCCCACCACCTGCGGCTCGCGCATTCTCGAGGGATATGTCCCTCCCTACGATGCCCATGTCGTCACGCTGCTGAAGGCCGCCGGTGCCGCGATCGTCGGAAAAACCAATATGGACGAGTTCGGAATGGGCACGACCACCGAAAACAGCGCCTACGGGCCGACGACAAACCCCGCCGATCCGGGGAGGGTCCCGGGCGGTTCTTCGGGCGGCAGTGCCGCTGCGGTCGCCGGCGGCCTCGTGCCTGCGGCGCTCGGATCCGATACGGGGGGGTCCATACGCTGCCCCGCGGCGTTCTGCGGCATCGTGGGGCTGAAACCAACCTACGGCCGTGTTTCGCGGTACGGGCTTATTGCCTATTCGAATTCTCTTGAACAGATCGGCCCTCTGGCTGCCACGGTCAGCGACGTCTCCCGCCTTATGGCGGTGATTGCGGGGTATGACGCCCGGGACTCGACGTCAGCCGACCGCCCCTACGCCCATACTCCTTCGGCAGAAATACGGGGCACCCGCATCGGCGTACCTGCGGAGTTCTTCGGGGAAGGTGTCGACGAGGCGGTCGGGGAGCGGGTCCGCGATGCACTCGCCGTGCTGGAGCATCTCGGTGCGGAGATTGTGCCGTGCACGATGCCGTCGATGGCCTTCGCCCTTGCGGCCTACTATGTCACCTGTACAAGCGAAGCTTCCTCTAATCTTGCGCGGTTCGACGGTGTCCGCTACGGACCCGCCGTCGATACGAAGAAACAATGGCACGCAGCATTCAGGGAACTCCGCGGCGACCGTTTCGGAAACGAGGTGCAGCGGCGCATCATGCTCGGCACCTTCGCCCTCTCGGCAGGGTACTACGGCAAGTACTATGCGAAGGCGCAGGTGGCGCGGAAAGCAGTTAGGGACGACTTCGCCCGGCTGCTCCGTGATGTCGACGTGATCGCGGGCCCGACGATGCCGACGACTGCATGGCGGCTCGGCGAGAAGTCGGATCCCCTCTCGATGTATCTCTCCGATATTCTCACCGTCCCCGCAAATCTCGCGGGTGTGCCGGCGATATCCGTTCCCTGCGGCACGGTGAACGGCCTCCCGGCGGGCCTGCAGATCATCGGCCGGCATTTCGAGGACGAGCGGGTCGTTGACGTTGGTTTTGCCTATGAACAGGAGGTGCGGCGATGAACGTTATCATCGGGCTTGAAATCCATTGCCAGCTCAGCACGAAGACAAAACTTTTCTGCGGCTGCTCGACCGATTACCGTGACGACGGCCCCAACACTCACGTCTGTCCCGTCTGTCTCGGGCTGCCCGGCGCCATGCCCCGGTTGAACCGCGGGACCGTCGACTACGCGCTCAGGGTGGCCAAGGCGCTCAACCTTACCGTGCTCGAGGAGTCGGTGTTCTCCCGGAAAAACTACTTCTACCCCGATCTTCCGAAAGGATACCAGATAACGATGTACGACAAGCCGCTCGCCGAAGGGGGCTGGCTCGAGATCGAGGCGGATGACGGCACGCCGAAACGCATCGGCATCACGCGCATCCATCTCGAAGAGGACCCCGGCCGTCTCGTCCACAGGACGGGCCGCGATCGCGCGGGATACTCCCTCATCGACTACAACCGGAGCGGCATCCCGCTGATCGAGATTGTGACCGATCCCGATCTCCGCTCGCCCAAAGAGGCACGGCGGTTCCTCAACAAACTCCGGGCGACACTCGAGTACCTGAACGTCTTCGACGGCGAGCGCGAGGGAGCCATCCGTGTCGACGCAAATATCTCGCTGAAAGGGCACAACCGCGTGGAGTGTAAAAACATCTCGTCCTACAAGGGAGTCGAAAAAGCCCTCACCTTTGAGATAACCCGGCAGAAAAACCTGATCCGGCGCGGGGTCGCAATCGTGCGCGAGACCCGGCACTTCCAGGAAGGGCGCGGCATCACCACGTCGTCCCGCTCGAAGGAGGAGGAGAACGACTATCGCTACTTCCCCGAACCCGATCTCCTGCCGTTGCGGGTCAGTGGTTGGGTGGACGATATCGTGCTCCCGGAACTGCCTGATGCGCGGCGGGAACGTTTCATCCGGCAGTACGGCATCTCGGAGAACCATGCCCGGACACTGACGGGCGAGATCCGGATTGCGGAATTTTATGAGGCTGTCGCTCCTGCGGACGCGAACCTGGCCGCCACCTGGGTTGCAGACACGCTCCTCGGAGAGCTCGCATACCGTTCCATGCCGATCGATCACTTTCCGGCGGAGCATTTCGCCGGCCTGATCACGCTCCTTAAGGACGGGCGGATCACCGACCGTGCGGGTGTCGAAGTGCTTCGCCGCCTGCTCGATGCCTGCAGGGAAGGGCGTGAGCCGGAGATGCCGGCCGAAATCGTCGCACGCGAGAATCTCGGAAAGGCGGAAGGAGATGCGTTTGCCGATATCATCGTCTCGGTTGTCCGTGCTCATCCCGACGCAGTCGCTGATTTCGTGAGCGGCAAAGAGGGTGCCCTGAATTTCCTTGTCGGCATGGCCATGAAGGAAACGCGCGGGCGGGCCGATCCGAAAGATCTTAACCGGCGCATCCGCGCCCATATCGAAGAGGAGAGTGAGTGAGCCCATGCACCTGATTATTGCTGAAAAGAATATCGCAGCACAGCGCATTGCCGGGATTCTCGCCGACAGGGAGAAGGTCGAGATCCGAAAGGAAGGCGGCGTTGCGGCATACCGTTTCGGCAATCAGGTCGCAGTCGGGCTCCGGGGACACGTCGTTGAGATAGATTTCGAACCGGGGTATACAAACTGGCGGAGCGAGGCGCATCCCCCGAGAACTCTCATCGATGCGGGCATGATCAAGCGCCCCACGGAAAAACGGATCGTCACCCTGATCCAGAAACTCGCAAAAAAGGCCGATCGCGTCACTATCGCGACCGATTTCGATACGGAAGGGGAGCTGATCGGCAAAGAGGCGTACGAACTCGTCCGCGATGTCAATCCGTCGGTGCCTGTCCAGCGCGCACGGTTCAGTGCCATCACCCGCGGCGAGATCACCGCGGCGTTTTCCCATCCCTCGGCGATTGACTTCGATCTTGCAGCGGCAGGGGAAGCACGGCAGATCGTCGATCTCATGTGGGGTGCGTCGCTCACCCGGTTCATCAGCATCGCAGCACGGCGCGGCGGAAAAAACATCCTGAGTGTCGGGCGCGTCCAGAGTCCGACCCTTGCCATGATCGTGGACCGGGAAAAGGAGATAGAAGCATTCACTCCCGAGGCATACTGGATGCTGCACCTGGAAACCGAGGCGGCCGGTCAGCGTTTCGAGGCGCGGCATACCCACGGGAGATTCTGGGACCATGACGAGGCGGGGCATGCCGCCGCGAAGACTCTGGAGCCTCTTCTCGTCACCGGTGTGAAGGAAGGGATCAAGACGGACCGCCCGCCCGCTCCGTTCGACACGACATCCTTTATCGTCGCGGCAGCACGCCTTGGCTTTTCCGCGGCAAATTCGATGCGTATCGCAGAAGATCTCTACATGAACGGGCACATATCCTACCCCCGCACCGACAATACGGTCTATCCTGCATCGCTCGATCTCGATGGTATCCTTACGGTCCTTGAAAAGTCGGCATTTTCCCGTGATGCGGCATGGGTGCGGGCGCACCGGCGCGGCACTCCCACACGCGGCAAGAAATCGAGCACCGATCATCCACCGATACACCCGACGGGTGCACTCGCACGCGGTCAGGTCAGCGATGACGCATGGAAGATTTACGAGCTTGTCGTCAGGCGGTTCCTCGCCACCCTGAGCCCCGACGCGACGTGGAAAACCCTGAAATACCTCTTCGACGCCTCGGGGCAGGAGTACACGGCTACGGGGCAGCGGATGGCCGAACCCGGGTACCTGACCGTCTACACGTACAGCGACGCGCAGGAGTACATTCTCCCGGTGCTTGTGGCGGGGGACCGGCTCCCGATCCGCGATGTGGTGCTCGAGGAGAAGGCGACGCAGCCGCCGCCGCGATACTCCCAGAGCCGGCTCATCCAGCGGATGGAAGAGCTTGGCCTCGGCACGAAGAGTACCCGGCACGATGTGATCGGGAAGCTTGTCTCGCGCCGCTATGTGGCGGGGACGCCGCTGCGCCCCACCCTTGTCGGCCGGGCGGTCACAGAATCACTGGAAAGCCACGTGGAGCTCATTACGAAACCCGACATGACGCGGACTCTTGAAGGCCATATGGAGGAGATCAAGCAGGCAAAGCGGAAGCGTGATATTGTGGTTGCCGAGTCGCGTTCGATGCTTCACCAGGTCTTCGACGACCTCGAAGCACACCGGGACGAGATCGGCGAGGAGATCATGGAGCGGACCGACGAGGAGCGTATCCTCGGCAAATGCCCCGTCTGTGGTGAGGAACTTCGCCTCCGCCAGTCAAAGGGGATGGCGCAGTTCATCGGCTGCTCCGCGTATCCCGAGTGCGGATTCAATATCAGCCTTCCCTCCGCCCAGTGGGGACGAGCGGTGCGGACAGAAGAGATCTGCCCGCACCACGGGCTCGCCCATGTCCGCCTCGTACGGAAAGGTGCCCGTCCGTGGGACATCGGCTGCCCCTTCTGCAACCATATCGCATCACATAGCGAGACGCTCCGCCTCATGCCTGCCATGACCGACAGCCTCATCCACCGGCTTCACTCGCATCATATCTACACGGTCGGAGAGATTGCGGGTGCGGAAGCGGTAAAACTTGCATCGTTGTTGTCGATCGATCCTGCCGCCGCAGCACGCCTGATCGAAGAGGCGGAATCGGTCCTCGGACTTCTCCGGAAACGATCAGAACTCCGGAAATTCCTGCGGGCGCATATCCCGCCGCGGCGGGGACGAAGCCACGGCAAGATCGCTTCAGGCCTCTTTGCGGCGGATGTGAATACCATCCGTGACCTTTCCCTTCTTGATCCTGCCGTGCTCGTTTCCCTGAAAGTAGGTGACAAGGAGGCCGTCTCGCTTATCAGGGCGGCGGAGAGGGTGTGCCGGGAACAGACCCTGCGGGAAACCGGGATTCCTCCCGTCAGCCTGAAAAAGTACCTGGATGCCGGTATTGAGAGACCGGAGGATTTCTGTCACATCCCGTCCGCCTTCATCAGCGTCAAGACCGGTATCGGCATCGAAACCGTACAGAAGCATGTGGAGAAGGTCTGCACGGGCATGGGTGTGAATCCGCCGCAAAAAATAACGAAAAAGGCGCTTGAAAAGGGCAGGATCGAACTTCTCGCACTCCCCGGTGTCGGGGAGGCGATACTTGAGCGCCTCTACCGTGCGGGCGTCACCGATGCCCACACACTCGCACATGCCGAACCGGGACGGATTGCACGGATTGCCTCGATCTCAGAAGAGAAGGTGGCGGCGATGCAAAAAGCGGCGGCCGGCACCGAAGCATAATTCCCTACTCTGGTGACTACCATGCAGCTCAACTGGAAAGACTGGGTCCACGTGACAAAACTCGACCCCGACAAGAACCTCGATCCCGACGTGGTTACCGACATCGTTACGAGCGGAACCGATGCGCTGATGCTCTCCGGCACGCTGAACGTGACAAGGGAGAACCTCTCCTGCCTGCTCGAACAGGTATCCGCATACGGCCTCCCGCTTGTCGTGGAGCCTGCGGGGCCCGAAGCGGTTCTTTTCGAGGGTATCGACGCCCTCTTTGTGCCGAGCGTACTCAACACCTCCGATGTGCGCTGGCTTGTCGGTAAACACAAGACGTGGGTGAAACACAGCAGGGTGCACTGGGATCTTGTCGTACCTGAGGCGTACATCGTCCTCAATCCCGCGTCCGCTGTCGGCCGGGTAACCGGTGCGGACTGTACGCTCCGGTCGGATGACGTGGCGGCATATGCCACGGTTGCGGAACGGTACTTCCATTTCCCGATCGTTTATATCGAATACAGCGGGATATACGGGGATCCGGCGATCGTACAGGCGGCTGCCGCCGCACTCGACACTGCTGTTCTCTATTACGGGGGCGGTATCAACTCCGCGGAGCGGGCCTCCGAAATGGCACGGTACGCCGACACCATCGTCGTCGGCAATGCGGTATACGACGAGGGTGCCGAAGTCCTGAAGGCGACGGTGCGTGCCGTTTCCTGACGGGAGGTAAACTTTCGTGCCTGCGATCGATTTCGTGCTTGTCGAGCCCCTCTATGAGGGGAACATCGGTTTTGCAGCCCGCGTCATGAAAAACTTCGGATTTGACAGGCTCGTCCTGATCAATCCGCCGTCCATCGGGGACGAGGCAATCGCCCGCGCTTCCCATGCCCGCGATGTGCTGGAGAACGCCCGGCAGAGCACGCTCGAGGAGGTGATCGCGGGAAGCAGCCTCCTTGTCGCCACGACAGGGGAGTTCGGCAAATCGATTTGCACTTCTCTGCGCATGCCCTATTTCACTCCCCGGGAGCTGGGTGCCATGATCCGTGATGTGGAGGGGCGGGTCTCGATCCTTTTCGGGCGGGAGAACTGGGGGCTCTCGAACGATGAGATCCGGCAGTGCGACATCATCTGCACGATCCCCGCCTCGCCCGACTATCCGATTGTCAACATCTCCCACGCCGTGGGCATCCTCTGCTATGAACTTGCCGGTCTTCCCCGCGGCACCTACCGGATCGCATCGCGCGTCGAGCTCGATGCGTTCTATGACCACCTATCCCGTTTTCTCGATACCATCGACCATCCTGATTTCAAGCGGGATAACACAATGGTGATGATGCGGCGCATCTTTTCGAGAACGCTTCTCACTCCCCGTGAAGTGTCCACGCTGCACGGCCTGCTCAGGAGGACGGAATGGCACCTCGCGGGAGAAGGCAAAACCCAAAATAAGTAAACCACCAGACGAGAGGTATATACAATGATCCTTGTTGACTGGCAGATCCGGGATCGCATCGCCCGGGGTTTTATCGGGGTTGATCCGTTTGATCCGAACCTCGTACAGCCGAATTCGCTTGACATCAGGCTCGGCGATCACTTTGTCTGGTACAATCCCGGTGCCGGGATAATCGATCCCTATAATGCCGTGTCGATCCGTGCCGGGACCGATGAACACCGTGCTGCGCATATCGACATTCCGCCCGGCAAATTCCTGCTCGCCGAAACACTGGAGTGCGTGAGCCTTCCCGATAACATCGTGGCAAGTATCGAGGGCAAGAGCAGCATCGCCCGCCTCGGTATCGCACTGCACCAGACGGGAGGGTGGATTGATGCGGGTTTCCGGGGCACAATCACCCTCGAGATCTCGAACGCAAACCAGCGGCCGGTGCGTCTCTATGCGGGCATGCCGATCGGTCAGCTTGTATTCTACACGACAGAACGGGCCGAACGCCCCTATTTTTTAAAGGGGGATGCGAAATACCTGGATCAGCGACAGGCGACCCTCTCCCGGTACGACCTGAATCCGCGGTCCGAAACACCCTGAGGCGGAGTGCAGGCGCCCCCCTGTACATATATACCATTACACACCACATTTGAGGCAATTGTCCGGAGATTATGCATGCGAATCCTGTTGATACACTCTGACCACATATCCTACGAGGCACGGAAAAAGACCCCCGTTGCGGAGGAGGAGATCTCCCCTGCAGACGCGCTCGACGAGGCGCTCACCGCCTTTTGTGCGGTGGAGGCGGGCGATGAGGAGAACCCGGCCGATATCATCGCCCGGACGGCGGACGAGATTGCCGAGACGGCAGGAAAACTGAATACGGACCGGGTGATGGTATACCCCTACGCCCACCTCTCCAGCGATCTTTCTTCGCCGGATGTTGCGGTCCGTGTGCTTCGGGGAATAGAGGAGCGCCTGAAGAGCACCACGTCGCTGACGGTTAAAAGAGCTCCGTTCGGCTGGTACAAGGCCTTTTCGCTCGTCTGCAAGGGCCATCCCCTCTCCGAACTCTCCCGGACAATCACCCCCGGGGAGGAGAGCGCGGCTGAAAAAAAGGTTGTCGAGCATGAATTCTTCGTCCTTACCCCGGACGGCGAGCGGAAGGAACCCGCGGAGTTCCTCGGTTCCGGCGATCTCGGGCTGCTGATCACAAAGGAAACCGGGCTTGCCGTACCGGCAGGCGGCGAACCGCTGCACGTGGAGCTGATGCGCGCAAAGGAGCTTGTCGACTACGAGCCGAGAAGCGATGTCGGGCACCACCGCTGGATGCCGAAGGGAAAGCTGGTCCGCGATCTGCTGGCCGATTACGTGCTTTCCCTTGTGCTCGACTACGGCGGCATGCCGGTCGAAACCCCGGTGATGTATGATCTCGCCGACCGGGCGATCAACGAGCATGCGGCAAAGTTCGGGGAACGGCAGTACCGGTTCGCAAGCGGGAACCGGAATATGATGCTCCGGTTTGCCGCCTGTTTCGGGATGTTTACGATTATGCACGACATGCATATCTCGAAGAACACGCTTCCCATGAAGATGTACGAACTCTCCACCTACTCGTTCCGCCACGAGCAGAAGGGGGAGTGCATCGGTTTAAAACGCCTGCGTGCCTTCACGATGCCCGACATGCACACCCTCTGCCGCGATATGGACGACGCCCTTGCGTCTTTCGAGGAGCAGCTGATGATGGGCTGGCGGACAGGTCGCGATCTCTCCACTCCGCTTGCCGGCGTGTTCCGGTGCACACAGGATTTTTACGCTGAAAACGAAGGGTGGGTTAAGAAGATCGTCGCCATGTCGGACGTACCGATGCTCATCGAGCTTCTCAGCGACCGGGTGCACTACTGGATTGCCAAGGTGGATCTCGCCGCTATCGACGGTCAGGGCCGTCCGATAGAAAATCCGACGGTTCAGATCGACGTGGAGAGCGCCCGCCGGTTCGATATCAAATACTATGAAGACGGGGATGCGGTGTATCCCCCGATCCTTCACTGTTCTCCGACGGGCAGTATCGAGCGCGTCATCTGTGCCCTGCTGGAAAACACCGCGCGGCAGGACGTTCCCCGGCTGCCGCTCTGGCTCTCCCCGGTGCAGGTGCGGCTTGTCCCGGTCTCGGACCGGAACGTCGCATGTGCGGAGAGGGCTGCTGAAACCCTGACCCGTGCAGGCATCCGAGCCGACCTCGATGACAGGGAGGAGAGCGTGAATAAAAAGGTCCGCGAAGCAGGAATGGAATGGGTCCCCTATGTTGCGGTGGTGGGTGATCGCGAAGAGGAAACAGGCACGCTGACCGTCACTATCCGGAGCCTTTCGGAACCGAAAAAGCCGTATAAAGAATCTTTCAGTGTGGATGCGCTTGCAGCCAGGGTGCATGAGGAGACGGGTGATATGCCGATCCGCCCGCTCTATACGGCCAAAAAACTCTCGAAAAGACCGCGTTTCATCTGAGCGGATAGATCTCTTTTTTTTATCACGCACGGATTTCATTACCTTTTAATGGTGAAGCGGCCTATGCACAGTTATCTGTCCGGAGCCGGACATCGGTGCAGCTCCGGAGGCGGTGTTCATCCGTGGAAATGCAGCAGATTGTTGACGATATGACCGAGCTCCTCCTTCTCATGATCTGCGCACTGACCGGAGCGCTGATTGGCACGGTAACGATCGGCGTTATGTTTTAAGGCGGATCGTCCCGCCCTTCGTTTGGAAAAAGAGTGCGGATACGGGTGGTGCCGCAAAAGAGGTTATTTCGGGATAAGTAATTATTTATTCGTCCTTTTCTTCTTTCTTCGCGAAATCACGCTTGTAGATGCAGCTCTGGACGTCTTTGCCGAGCAGGCCGATTGCGTCCGCCCGGCACCGCTGGCAATGCCGCATCTGCTGGATATAGGGCGCGCACCGATCCTGCATGGCTTTCTTCTCCTCGGGGGACGGGGGAGTGATATCCGCGAATTTGTACTGGGGGATGAGGGGGATCAGGTTGAAGGTATAGGCACCCATCTCGCCGAACGTCCGCGCGATCTCGGTGATATGGTGGTCGTTGATTCCCGGGATGTAGACGGTATTGATCTTGACGAGCATCTTGTGTCCAATCGCCTTTCTGATGCCCTCCATCTGGTTCTTTAGGAGGATCTCAACCCCTTCGCGCCCGTACAGTTTCTCGCCTTTCCACTCCACCCACGAGTAGACCTTCTCCGCGATGGCGGGATCGATGGCATTGACGGTGACGGTGAGATTACCGACGTCGTACTCGTGGAGCAGATCCACCTTCTCGGGCAGCACCAGTCCGTTCGTGCTGAGGCATTTGATGAACGATGGGAATTCCTGCTTGAGAAGTCGGAGCGTCTCGAAGGTCTCCTCGTTTGCAAGCGGCTCTCCGGGCCCGGCGATGCCGATGACCTTCACGAAACGGTACTCGCGAATGACCTGCCGTACAAGCTCGATCGCCTCGGTGGGAGTAAGCACTTCGCTGCACACGCCGGGACGGCTTTCATTGACGCAGTCAAAGTCGCGAACGCAGTAATTGCACTGGATGTTGCACTTCGGTGCGACGGGAAGGTGGCAGCGGCCGAACGCATGGCAGGCCTTCTCGCTGTAACAGGGATGCTCCCTGATCCTCCGCAACTGTTCCGGGTCGAAGGGAACGTCTTTTCCCTGCACACGGGCGGTGGGGTATTCTTCGGCGGACATACTCAACGATATAATCTGGGGAAGAATCTTAGATAAATATATGGAAACGGGCGGAATGGCACGGACGTCACCTGAAGGTATTTATCATAGAGCAGAGATTACCTCCCCATGAACAGAACCGGATGTATACTTGTCCTATTCAGCCTGTGCCTGTGCGGGGTGTTGTGTGCCGGATGTGCGAACAACGATACTGGCGTGGTACTCACGCCCACTCCGACGCCGACGCCGGTCGCGACAACGGCACCCCCGGCACCGGTTCTTATCGTCGATCCTCTTCTTTCCGACGTTCTTGTGACATTCAGTGCAACTCCCGGCGGCAAAGGAACCGAGGGGGTATTGATCTCCTATACGCTTGACGCGAGCCGGATTGGTGGCGTGATGGCAAGCGAGGGGTTTGAGATACTCATCACGGGTTTTGCCTACAACCTTGATGCGGTCGCGCCGGGATGGCAGCCGCAGTCCTATTCGGACGTGGTGCGCGAAAATGCACCGTATCCCTATAAATCCAATCGTATCCGCCTGTACCCGACAAATGTGTACACCGACAGAATCGAACCGGCAGTCGCACCTCTCGAGGGCCGCACGCTCGACACGACAAAAGAATGGAATTACGGCCTGATTCTGCAGGTCGTCGGATAAAAACGCATGGGGGATATTCCCCTCAGACGCCGTTCCGGCCGTTCCGGGGGACCGCCGCAGGGCAGGGCACGTCACTCTCTCCGGAGACCCGGATTGATGCGTTCCCGGTTTGCACCGGTACAATTCCCGCTCCACGCGAGAACCGGAGCTCTGCCGCTTCGAGTATCATTCCCAGCATTTCAGAATATGAAATGCCTGCAAAACCGGCCATATATGCAAGATGCCCGTCCCAGCACCACCCGGGATTCGGGTTGACCTCAAGGAGCCGCGGCCGTCCGTCCGCATCCAGCCGCCAGTCGAACCGGCAGTAGTCCCGGCATTCCAGCCGCTCGAAGAGCAGCATGCAGCACCTGACAATCATCTTTTCCGTATCGTCCGGAAGGTTGGCTGCGACGGACCGCACATTCCGGTAGGGGGATTCGGGGAGCCACTTCGCTTCATATCCGCAGATGCGGGGCAGACCGGGAGGCAGGGCGCTGTAATCCTCCTCGGAGACGGGGAGCACGGTATAGGCATCCGGCGGATTGCCGATGATGCCGACGCTGATGTCCGCCCCTTCCAGATACTCCTCGATGAGAAATGTGCACTCATAGCCGAGTTCGTTTTTCAGTGTCGCCATTACCGAGGTGAGTTCCTCGCTGTTCCATGCGACGCTCTTCTGCGTGATGCCAATGCTGGAATCACCCGCATTCGGTTTTACAATGACCGGAAATCCGAAGGGGATGTCAAAGATGCGCTCTCCGGGAGGCACGAATAATGCCCGGGGCACGGGGATGTTCATTTCCTGCGCTACTCCCCTGACAAGCGACTTGTCATAGCAGAATGCCAGGCACTGCGGACCCGAACCGGTATAGGGGATGGCGAGCATCTCAAGTACTGCAGGAATGTGAAGTTCCTTCCGGGCCGCATTTCCGAATCCCTCGTCACACAAATTCAGGGCAAAATCAATCCTGCCTTTCATCCGTGAGAGATCCGACACAAGGGTCTCGTGATTGTCCCGAAACGTGAACCGGTACCCCGGGATTGTATCAAGTGCCTTTTTCATCGCATCGATCGTGTAAAAATCATCATCGTCGAAGACCGCACAGGGTTTGAGGAGATCCGGCTTACGGGGATCGCCAAGGATGACGACGACATGACGGGTCCGCTGCACGGCTTTTGCCTTTACCGGTGTCCATGCCTTTTCCACCCGTGCCATGATACCGAAACGGCGCTCCATCATCCCAAGATCCTGATTTCGAGACGATCCAGCGGGCATATCATGGATCTCAGGATGGGAAAATCCTGCTTCGACGAGCAGCGCCGCCATTGTTTCGCGGGAGTACAGCCGTTCGGCGTAGAACTGGTCGGCGATGACGCCCGTTTCGACGTCACTGACGATCTCCCGGGAGATCAGGCGCTGCCCGTCTTTCGAGAGCTCCCGTTCGCGGCAGACGAACATCCTGTCGTCTATCCATTCCCACGAACGGGGCTTGAACTGTTTGCGCAGCCATTCTCCGTCCGCGATATCCAGCAGTATCCGCCCGCCCGGTTTGAGTGTCCGCCGCACCTCCCTCAGGACCTCGAGATCTTCCTGAACCGAGTCAAAATACCCGAAACTGTTGCCGAGAATCACAACGGCATCGAACGTATCGTTGCGGTACGGCAGGCGGTTTGCATTTCCCTCCCTGTACCTGATCTGAAGGCCCTGTTTTTTCATCGCGGACCGCGCCCTGCGGATGAGGTAGTGGGACCGGTCAAGCCCCCAGGTTTCAAAACCACGCGATGCGAATTCGATTGCATGGCGCCCCTGCCCGCAGCAGAGATCAAGCACCTGATCCCCGGGTGCGAGGTCGAGTATCTCGAGGGCCCGGTCAACCTCGGCACGGGTAATCCCGACATCTCCCACGACATCGCCGTCGGTCTTCAGATACAGATGGTTGAAGAGGCCGTTCCACCAGTCCGGGCGCACATGGCGTTCGAGACTTGCGACCTGTCCGAGGCTCCGCTGTTTTCGCCGTACACGGCGGCGTGTATCGGGCGGGTCGTCAGCTGACAACTCGTTTTTCATGCTTTATTCTCCAATCGGATGCATAAATAGTATTATTTTTGTAATTTAATCCCAATGGTACTGCGAATGCCGTATTGAGCGATCATTCGGGTAGTATTCGGTTAGGCAGATACGATAAAAGGATATCGGAGCACCACCATCCGCGACAGGATTCCATGCAGTTCACCGGATCGCTCTGTGGCCCGAATACCCCTCTCTGCCGTCCTGCGAAGGGGGTGTGCAGGGCCGCGCATAATGGTGTGCCGGGACCGGCGCATTGCGATGTCGTCCGGTCATTTTTTCTGCCGGTACATCATGACTCTCTGATAGTCCATGTCTGCCGAAGAGCGATCCGCGATGAGACCTGACAAAAATTTACTGTCCAGTCTGGGGGCCGGGATTCTGGTTCTGACAGCAATCGCGGTCATGGTCATCGCCGCTCCCGGCGCACCGCCGGTTGGTCCACCGACTCCGGGACCCGTCGTGCCGGAACCATCTCCTCCTCCCGTGCAGGCAACGGCATCGGCACTCCCCTCGCCGGTTGCGACCGTGCCGCCGACACTCTCACCCCTGCCCACGCCGTCCGTCCCGCCCGGTTTTACGCTTGCGATAGAGCCGCAGGAGACCGAAGCAGAACCGGGAAGCGGGATTGCCTACCATCTTTCCGTGGTGCCTGAAGGCGGATTTAACGAAACCCTGACCCTCGTGCTCGACGTGCGGGCACTGTTTGTCACCCAGCGCTATGACCTTGGTACGCTCGCTCCTCCCTACCCCCAATCCCTGATCTATCGCCTTGAAGTCCCTGCCACCCTCCCTTCGGGAATTACCCTCGAGGGCACTCTGAGAGCTGAGGGAGGGGGGATTGTGCATGAGGCGGATATCCTCCTGCATGTCAGGTGATGGAACATCAGAGCGGGATGAGCCCGGCCGGGACGACCTGTTGCAGGGGATTCCCCCCTGTCGTTCCCGCATCGTCGGTTTCGGTGCGTCATGCCGTACCGATCAGCAGGATACGGGCACGAAGAGCCGGCAGGCTCGGAAATCGTATATGGAAGACCGATCGGTGTACCACTGTATCGGAAAAAAGAATGTGCCTCCGGGCATTCGGACTTTCGGGCTTTCGGTGATAATCATTCCTGATATACAATCCGCATGGCATAATGATTTATATCTATGGGGGATGAGGATAATACGTTTAAGGATTGCTCTGAGGGTATCATTGAGGGAAATTATGTCTGTAAAAAAAATGCTCTTTGCAATATGCGTGGTGGTACTTGTTGGAATGATAGCGGCACCCGTTGCAGCAACCGAGGTTGTACCCGATTATTATGCAGGTAACCCTGAATGTGGAGATATTGGCTACAGTGACGGCTATAAATTCGACCCTCCCGTTGTCGGGACAAGCCCTGATGGAACCGTTTCGATTACCTCAATTTATTGGGTAGATCAGAACGAGTACTTTGACTGGTCGGCTGTGGGCGTTCAGGTTCAGGCTGTAATTGTGAAAGGGGGGCCCAATGCAGACGCATATGTATACTATCCGCAAGTGGTAATGTCGGACATCGGGCTGCACGCACCAGTAAACCCCAGTAATGGTGATTTCTATGGATTGAGCCATATTGATTTCTGCTACAATCCTCCAGTGAACACTCCCGAGTTCCCCACCCCTGCTCTGCCCATGATGATGATCATCGGGCTCCTGGGTGCCATTCTGGTTCTGAAGCGATAGATTACCCTCTCTTTTCTCTTCCGGCTGCCGCATCCTGAGAAACCGGATGCCGGTTTTTTTCGATCCCTGCAGATATTCTGCCGCCGCGAGCGACACCCGGGCTCGACAAAGGAGCAGCTGTCCTCCCGGTACCTGTGTTCGGGCGGGCGGCTGATTGCAACGCCATATGGTGTTTACTGGTAAAATAGAACGGTGCTGTGCCGTTTTCAGGTTCGCGGTGCAGGGCCCGCTGGAGTGCTTTGTCGTCGCAGTCGTTGCGCCGATAACCGGCGTGACAAGGGGGGTGCTCCGCCCTCCGTATGGCGGTAAGGGAGTGAAGATCATCGTCCCTTGCCCGCCGTCACGCTTATTATGGCCTGGAGAAGCATTCTATCATCGCAATCAATAGTAAGTTCCTGCTTTTCCTCTCACCGGGGAACGTCGGCACCTTTCACCTTCGGGATGGCGGAATGTTCGGGGGGCAACGAATAACATCGGTTGGAGTATCGGACGTAGCAATGCAGATTTTTCAAAAAAAGAACCGGCTGATAGTTAGTGTGCCTTCCGCGTGGCGAAAAGCGCACAGCCGCCAATCAGGCCGGCGAGAATCATGGGTACCGCAGGTGACGGGAATTCAGGAACCGGCGTCCCGACGGGCGTCGCCATGGCACGGAAGACGATGTCGTTGTAGTCATTGTCTCCGCCGTTTTTCAGGTCTTCCCATGAAATGAGCCAGTTTCCGTAACTTCCCGTGACATCGGCGTGAATGTAATTGTCACTGTTTCTGGATGCGGGTCCCGTGTAAAACGTCCCGTCATCGCTTTCAATGGCAAATATGAGTTCTGTCCCTGCGGAAAACGTTCCGAGACTGAACGTAGTGCCGGGATTGGTCGATTTGTCACCCATGGATATCGAAATCGGGGAATCGAGACGGAACGGATTCGTATACCCGCAGTTCGAAGATACGAAGATTACCGCAACGTCACTGTCCTGTGCCAAAACGAGGTTGCCGGGGTTGGGGGTGGCTCCGGATATGCCGGGTACTGTCATCAGGCAGACGATAGCACCAAGCATGAGTAGTTTCCATGCGGGGGTTCTTGACATCATTATCAACTCCGTGCTGTACATCCGGGGCGAAATCCCCGTGCTGATGCTTCTTTTTCCTCAGAGCAATATAAGGGAGTGCATTGCGGAGGTGAAATCCGCTCTTGGTAGTAATCCTGCAGACACTACCGATAACCACTCTATTCCATGGGCAGGCCGTATTTCACGGCCAGAGCAGTCCATGTCTGATATGCGATTGTGTCAATGGTGCTTTTTTCGACCCGGTCCCTGATATCCTGCCATGCACGTGCGTCTTCTGCTTCTTCGTCCGACGGATTGAACAAGCGGCCGGAAGAGACCGGCAGAATGTCGGGATGCGACACGAGGTTTCCGAAGCCAGGATAATTCCCGCCGCTGTCCCCGGGTATGCTCGGCATCGATGCCTCGACGAAGAGATATCCGGTATCCTGATACCCGTATTCTTCCGGGCATCGAATCCCGACTGCCATATGCTGCTCCTCCTCAAAATACAGGAGCGCAACGCCATACCCGAGCCCGCGGAGCAGATATGCCATCAGCGCCGCTTTATCGTCGCAGTCTCCGCCTTCGATCAGCGCCAGATACGGATACCGGACCGGGCCTGCACTGTGGCGGTACGGGATGTGCTGAACAAGGCTGATGGCACATCTGGCGGCATCATCCTCGCGGTCGAATTCCCCTGATGCGATCGCTTCGACGACAGCTGCAAGGGCCGTATCCTGCGCTGTGTTGTCAATGTACTCCCGGTAATATGTTCCGATATCGCCGGTAAAGGGGGGTTGTGATCCGGAGAGCTCACGAAGGAGGTGCTCGTCGGGGCGGATCTTCAGTGAGCCATAATCCCCCCGCAGTACGTAGGATGCATCGACACTCCCGGCAACCGGGATTTCCCCGCCGGGTTCGTCGGCAACGGGGGAACCCGTACGTACCGGAACGGGGCTTGCACCTCCTGCAGGTACGGCTGCACTGAAAGCGAGAAAGAGGATGAGGATGGTGATGGCGAGGACCCGTGCTCCCGGTCGGCTCCTGGAATGCCGGGGCTGCACGTCTCCGGAACAATGTGGCATGTATTGGCTCTTTGGGAAGTGTTCATCAGAATAATATTTATTACTTTTGTTTAATGATAATCATTAAAGAATATCTAAGTGATTTATCACTATGATTTATCCGCTAAGATAACCGGGATGGCGGCGCGCAGCTTTTATACGCGGTTTCTCCAAAGAATCCCTATGGTATTGGAGGAGACGGTCATAGGAATCGGTATCATCCTGTTGGGTATCATAGCCGCAATAGTCGTGCACGTCTTTTGCAGCATGCTGGCACGGCGGGCGGATAGTACGCGCTCGAAAATGGATGATATCATTGTTCTTTCGTGCAGAAAACCGCTTGTTGCATTTATTATGGTTCTTTCGGCTTATATTGCCCTGAAATATTATTTCATCATCCCGGAGAGTTATTCCTGGATTCTGGAGGAAAAGTATGTTGCCGCCGCTTCGATATTCTTCATCACATGGGTGGCTGCCGCATTTGCGGAACATGCGGTGACCGGGTACGGAAGAGCCATCGCCGCACGCACCAAGACGGATATCGACGACCAGATCCTGACGATCTTCGAGCGTTCCATCAGGTATATCATCTGGTTCCTCGGCATTCTCCTCATCCTTGCCACCATCGAGCTGGATATTACGCCGCTTGTTGCGGGTGCCGGCATCGCCGGACTCGCCGTCGCCCTCGCGGCACAGGAAATCCTCTCAAATATCTTTGCAGGCACCATCATTCTCGTCGACCAGCCTCTCAAGGTGCATGACCGTGTTAAAATCAATGAGTACTTCGGCGATGTCGTGCACATCGGGCCCCGGAGCACCCGGATTGAAACGGTTGATCACCAGCTGATCACGATTCCCAATGCAACAATCACGAATAGCATCATCGTCAACTATGCAATGCCCGACATCAAGATGCTCGTCGTCCTCGACTTTCCTGTTGCCTACGGCAGCGATGTCGAGATGGTGATGAAGGTGCTGAGGGGCGTTGTTAATCAGGCAGCCCGCGAAATGGACTATATTCTCGAAGACCCCGCCCCGATTGTCCTGTTCTGGGAGTTCGGTGAATCGAGCCTCAACTTCAAGATGAAAGTCTGGACCAACGATTGTAAAAAGGAGATTTACCTTCGGAGTCATATAAACCGCGAGGTAAACCGGCGGTTTATCGAAGAGAAGATCCAGATTCCGTATATGCAGGTCGATGTGCACATGCGGGACTGACGCCTCCTGCGCCATATTTTTCCCATCGTCCGGGAACGTTCCAACGACTTTTTTCCCTGCCGAAACGTGCTTCTCAAAAAAAAGAGGGTTATCAGAGAACGTAGATGAGGAGGTAGATGGTGATCGCCGGGACGAATAGGAGCACCCAGACATACCTGTTCCAGCTGCAGACATGCTTCCCGTCCATGGGTGTGCAGGGCACGAGCGAGTAGACCGCCTCAAGCAGGTTTGCTGAAAACCCGACGGTGCCTGCAAGCACCCAGAACCCGCCGAGGGGAACAAGGAGCAGGAAAAGCAGGGCAAGCGCGACACTGACCGCCGGTCCGGCAAGCATGATGATTCCCTGTTCGCGTTTTCCGAGGTGCTCTGTATCGGTGATGTGGGTCATCAGCGGCTGGGCAAAGACGTTGCCAAAGAGCCAGGCGGTGAGGAAACTCACAACCATGCCCGTGTAATAGATCCTGACACGTGAATCGACCTGGTACCGGCGCGAAACAACGTGGTGGGCAATCTCGTGGCCGGCAACCGCCACTCCGGTGACCACGACATAAGAGACAATCAGCACCGGGATGTA
This sequence comes from Methanoculleus sp. SDB, assembly GCA_001412355.1. Lineage (NCBI taxonomy): Archaea > Methanobacteriati > Methanobacteriota > Methanomicrobia > Methanomicrobiales > Methanomicrobiaceae > Methanoculleus > Methanoculleus sp. SDB. The sequence continues at coordinate 6,074 of LKUD01000005.1, read as the reverse complement.
CGATGCGCGATCCGCAATGAGGAAGGCAACACCGTAGAGAATCGCCCCGAAACCGATAATTGCCATCTCGGTAGCTGAGAAGAGCCTCCCGGCGGCGCCTGCTTCGCCAGCGGCGAAAATTCCGATGAAACCGGCTTCCTTTTCACCGATAAACTCGAGGAAATGCTCACCAATGAAGCTCGTCACGAAATCTGCGATCCGCCGGAGCTCTTCAAAGAGGCTGCCGAGGAAGGAGGATACCACACTCGTTCCCGTCCGCTGCGCCACAAACCCGGCCGCAACCACCGCACCGCTCATTGCGAGGCTCGTCGTGACGGCTGCGATGGGGAGGATGGGTGCGGGAAGCATGCCGCCCGCCGGTACCTGTTTTCCACCGTCTCCTCCGTCGATTCCCGATGCCCGGGCGCCGCCCTCCTGCACCATCGAGCAGAGGCTCATAACATCGTTGTTCTGTGAAAGCAAGGTGCGCACCGTTTCGGTTTCGAAATCAAGGGTTGCGAGGAGTGAATCGAGCAGAGTTCCGTCGCCCGGTTGCGGCGGTTCTGGCAGGACCGGTTCGAGCGGTGGTGAAAGGGATGGCGGTTTTTCACCGTTTTCCTCCGTAATTTCCTCCTCGTCGTCGGGCTCGACCAGTTCCTCGGGGATTTCATCGTCTCCGGAAGGTTCTTTTACATAATCATCATCCCGGCCGTGATGCTCTTCCTCCTGATACGGCACGTGCATCCCTACGAGCCCGAATGTCGAGAATCCGTCGGGTGAGAGCCCTTCGAAGTATACGGCCGACGGATACGCTTCTACGATTATCGTCTCCAGCACCGAGCATGTTCCGTTATGATCACGGCAGATCCTGATGTTTCCCGCCCCGTACGAGTCAACAAAATCCTTCGGCACTTCCATTTTCACCGACGCGTTCGTGATGACACCGGCAAGGTTGACCGGCAGGATGTCCATGCAGTAGGCGACCGAACCGGCAGACAGGCCTTCGGCACCCGCCGCCTGATCAAATCCTGCCAGCAGACCGCTTCCCGCACCGGCGATGATACCCACTTCAAGCGCGGCGTTGGCGGGAATGGATGAAAGGCTGAGATTAACGGACGGGAAGATCAGGCCCAGTCCCGAAATGTTGGTCATGAGTGCCTGTGTCCGGACATCGACGGACGCTATAGGTCCGGAGATGATGCCATTCCCCATGCTGAGGGAACTGAGGTGATAGGTGATTCCATTGATGCCTCCGGGGGGGCCGTAGACGGTGACGCTGGTGTTTTCTATCGCATACTGGATTTGGGGCGTTGTCGTGTCGAGGGAGAAGAGCTGTCCCGGCCCGGTGCCGGTTATGCTGACGCCGTTCATCCCGAAGCCGATAGTGTAGTATGCGGCGTACACCCTGATGCTGTCCTGCTGCACGATTGTGTCGGATCCCCAGCAGTTTGAGGCCGTGAGTGCGGGCGAATACCAGCCTGATTCGGTGTACTGGTGATACGGTGCCTCAGTTGTTTCATTCGTTCCGTCCCCGAAATCCCAGAGCCAGGCCGTAGGATTCTGCGTTGAACTGTCAGTGAACTGAACCGCGAGGGGTGCCGTACCTGTGACAGGGAAAGCGGTGAACGCTGCTTCCGGCGGATTGGATGCCTGCCCGGTGACGAGATAATTCTCCCACGGCTCCGTCAGCGGGGCGGGATCCGAGCCTGACGGTGTCGTTCCGTCGGAATAAAAGATCTGATAGGGTATATCGCCCACTCCGTCTGCGTTTTGATCGATTCCGGAGTAATCGCTCCAGTAGTTCCCCATCACGCCGCTGTACGTGCCGCCGCTCCATTCGTAAGCAAGAGGCCCGTCAGATTCCCATGCGTTGGCGGTCGTATTCGACCGGGCATTCACCTCATTGCCGCCGATGTTGTTGAAAAAAATCCGGTTCGATGGAGTGTCGGGCCAGACCACCACGCCGTAAAGGTTACCAACAATCTGGTTTTCTGTGACAAGAGTCCCTGTGGCATCCCAGAGGCAGACTCCGTCCCATTCATGGTTGATCAGGGTGTTGCCCACGATGGCGGTATCGGTGCTGCCGCCGTAGACGAACACTCCCCGCTGGTTGTTGTTGATGTAATTGCCGGATACGAGCGTGTGCGTGCTGCCGCCCGTTATCCAGACGGCGTACCACGTATTATCGACAATGCTGTTTTCGCTGATCTCGTTATTATTGCATCCGGACACGACGATGCCGTAATTATACTCCTCGGCGGGCGTGCTGGTGATAGTGTTTGAGCTGATCGTGTTGTCGTCGGATAGTACGTACACCGCCCTGCCGGTATAGAAGATGGAAAATCCGGTGAGCGTCGTCCCGCCTCCGGAGAGCGTGACGGCATAGCCTCCGCCGAGGGATTCGATGACCGGGACTCCGCCGCCGCTGTCAACGCCCCGGAGCGTGAGATTCGGGATAGGGATGGTGACACTCTCCTGGTACGTGCCGGAATGGACAAGGACGGCATCGCCGGGGGATGCGGCGTCAACCGCATCCTGAATACTCGTATATTCATATCCGACGGGTCCGACTGTCAGCGTGTGATCCTCTGCTCCTTCCGTGACGGTGATGCCATCGGAAGCAATTGCTATGTCGGAACCTGCAGCGTTGCTGACGTTCAGGGAGACGGTGTAGGTGCCGGGATTGATGAACGTGTGGACCGGATTCTGGTCTGAAGAGATGGCACCGTCGCCGAAATCCCATGACCAGTCATCGGGAGCCCCGCAGGAGAGATCCGTGAAGCTGACGGTAAGCGGTGCCGGACCTGAGGTACTGTTTGCGATAAAAGCCGCTATCGGCGCCGGAATGGTCGCAAGAGTCAGGGGGTGCCAGTCCCCTCCGGAGAGAATGCCACCCGAACTGGTACAGGGGAGGTCGGTATCCCCGAGTCCGTCGCCCGTGACGTCGGCTCCGGTGTAATCGGCCCAGTAGTTTCCGCCAAGCCAGTCTCCGCCGATAACCGATGATCCGGCGATCGGAGTGATGTTCCAGAAGTTGGCGCCGGAATCATCGGCATTCACGCCATTGTCAAAATAATTATTCCAAACCGAATTTCCCGACGATCCGCTGAGAATAATTCCAACCGGCTGATTGGTAATGGTACATCCTTCAATGGTACAACCGCTGACCTGAACGAGATAGACGCCCTCGTTTGTATTGCCCCCGGCATGACAATCCTCGAGTGTGACCTCATCTGACCCCGATAGGACATAAAAACCCATTTCGCTGTTTGCTGTTGCACTCCCCCCGTAAATACCGGTGTAGGGGGCATTGAACAGGAAGAATCCCGCCCAGTTGCCGGAAGCGGACGTTCCGTACACCGCGTTTTCGGATGAATTAATGATCGTAATTCCATTATTGATATTGCCGTCGGCGGTGGCGTCACCGATGTAATTGCCGCCAGAACCCTCGATAAGTATTCCGTGCACATTGCCGTTTACAATGAGGTTGGAGAGACTGCAGCCGGAGCAGTCGTTTAAGTACACTCCTGCCGGCTGGGTTGTGCCATAGACTGACGCGCCGGTCAGGGTGAATCCTTCAACCGTTACCCCCGATCCTGTGATCTCGATGACATCATCCGTAGTATCCTGGGCCTGAATGATAGTATCTGCCGGAATTCCTGAGTTCGACTTCAGGGTGACATGTTTTATTATATATAAATTCTCTGAATAGGTGCCGGGATCGACCTCGATGGTGTCGTAGTCGGAGGCATCATCAAGTGCGGCCTGGATGGAGGAATAGTCCTGTTTGGTGTTAAGATTGTGGACGGGATAGCTCGGGGTTTCCTCAACGGTAATATATGACACTTTTTCTGCGGTGTCGGTGCCGAAATCATCGCCTGCGGTCAATGAAACGGTATACGTCCCTGCGGTATCGTAGATATAGAATGGATTCTGGGCGACTGACGTGCCTCCGTCACCGAAATCCCAGTCCCAATAGTAAGGCTCTCCACCCGAGAGATCGGTAAATACCACGGTCAGCGGAACAGGGCCTGCCAGGACGTCCGCCTGGAAATCGGCTGTGATGGGTTCGGCGGCGGTGATATACCCCGTTTTCACCTCGGTATCAGAATTTTCCTGATTACTGACCACGGTGAGTGTGACGTCATAGACGCCCGGCACGTCGTAAACATGCACGGGATTTGGATTCCCAACATCTCCACCGCCATCACCAAACTCCCAGATCCAGTCCAGCAGCTGCCCTCCTGTCATATCCGTGAACCCGACGGTGAAGGGCACCCAGCCTCCGGTTACATTGGAAGAGAAATCCGCATCAAAAGGAATGACGGTGGTCTCGATTGATGTGTTCCCCAGCTCTGTGCCCTGATAGGAGAATGCGGTTATGGTGGAGGTAAGCACCTGCGGGGATTGGATAGTCGGATTGACATTCAAGAACACCTGAATAGATCCCGCAGAACCGCAGTCATTAAGCGTGATCTGGTGCAGGGCCGGGTTGTTAATGGGGGGAGGAGTAAAAGACTGCCCGTATGCCCCGGCGAAAGACAGCTCCGGGTCATACCCGACAACGAAAGACCCGACAATGACATTTTGATTGATCGTCGAGTACGCTATCTCATACCCGATTTGTTCTCCCACCCATGCGGGATCCGGATCGTCCGTCACGATGATCTGCACCATGTCCACACCGGCTGCGGGCGTGATTGCACAAATCACGACAAACACACATATGGACCAAAAAGAGATCCAACGGGGGATTATTCGTCGTTCCATACGGTTTTCCGGGGTAATCCGTCCTCCGTCCCGCGCTTTCTTCATTGCCTGCCCATTCATCTCCCTCTCTCCGAATCACCTGTGGGTCCGGGTACGCTTTTCGGCCGGCGTGGCTCTGAAAACGTGTGACTCGCATCTCCCTTACTGCAGAAAAAGTCGCCGGATGTCAGTCAGGGCAGGTGCCCTCTGAATGCCGGCGGCATTAACCCTGAGGACGGGAAGGTGGAATTTTTGGGACGGCTTTTTATACCAGCGGACGCGCGTATCCTGTATCCGAAAGGTTCGGATATGCACTCATTAATCTATGCAATGCACTGCCCGCAACTTTCGGCAGAAGCCGATCACACGGCCCGTATTTCGGCATCCTTTTGTTCCGCCGTGGCGAGATACCATTCATGAAACAGACCGTCTGGCGCTGCCCGCACTGCGGACACTCCGTCCTCCTCCCGCCGCGATCGCCCTGCTGCTGTGTCAGCCCTCCCGGTCCTCTGCGCTGTCCCGGGTGCGGGACGCTGTATGAGGAGCGTGTGCGCGTCGTGCAATGGAACGATTTTTGCGAATACGATTAGACGGGGCGGGTAAAAAAATTCTCAAAAACGCATTCGTTTCTCATGGGCCTGTCCGGATTCGAACCGGAGATCTTCGCCGTGTAAGGGCGACGTCATAACCAGCTAGACCACAAGCCCTGATTATCCCTGTAATGTCGGCACGGAACTTTTTAAACGTGTTGTTGTCCGGGACCGGAATGAAAAAAACCGGGAGCATGTCTCCATACTCCCGGTACTGGTTGTTTTCTGTTTATATAAGCCCGAAAGACAGGAGTGTTACTTCGGGATTGACCGCACCCACGTGGTAGACGACGCCCTCGGTGAGCTCGTTGATGATCACTTCAGCGGGCGAGAAGAGGGCAGTGTCGATCTGGTAGAAGTCGAAATTCGCGGCCTTGAACGTATCGTAGAACGGCCTGCCGTAACTGGAGGACTTGTTCGACGGGATCTTTTCGAGATAGTCCGTGATCTCGGGTGCCTTCATCGTCAGGTAGATCTGGCCGTGGTAGATGGTCGCGTCGTTTGTGCAGCCCATCGCCTGGGTGGAGTCCTTCTTCACGGGCGGCAGCGGTGCGGTGCCGATGGCGGAGATGATTTTTTTCGTGTCGAACCCGAGCTCGTTGAGCTTGTAAATCGCCGTCTCGACGCAGCGGCCCGCTACCTGGATGGAGCCGACCTGCGATGCGGTCGGAGCGACAACCGCAGAGACATTTTCAACCTCGACATTGCACTTGTCGGCGATGTACTGCATGACCTCGCCGTTCGGGAGCGTGTCGC
>LKUD01000004.1 GCA_001412355.1 Methanoculleus sp. SDB | reverse complement strand
GGCGGAGGTCCTGAGTTCGAATCTCAGCGAGCCCATTCCTGTTTTAAACAATTGTGTATATTCCCGGATTATAGGGAGAAGTGATCGCCGAAGCTCTGGTAGTGGAGAGCAGATCCATCAGCACCATTTCTCTTCTCCCGGATATGCCGGGAGAAGTTCCCGCGGACGGTGAGGAGATACCGGAGAAGAGAAGAACTCCCGTCTTCCTATGGTTCTGCCACTACCAGCAGATTCCCGGGGGTTGCCTCCCGCGACTGTAGCATATCATAAAATAACCGGAACCGCGTGGACTGCACTCCGGCGATACTATTATTGGATCTCAATCCAACAGGACACCCGCTCTGAGATGGTAGCAGAGATTATCAGGGGAATTCTTTCCCCATAGTGTTTATTACGGCAGGATTCATCAGAGTGGTCGATGAAAACGGAGGTTCAGGTAAATGGCTACGTTCTACATGAGGTGGCATTTAAATCCAGCATTAATCCCAACAGATCCCGAAGAGCGGGGAAAGCTGTGGATATCAATGCTTGAGATGGTGAGGGCAGACATGAAATCCGGCACTTTAACGGATTGGGGAATGTGTTGCGACGCGAATGGAGGCTATGCTTTTGCTGAAACAGATGAAACTTCTTTAAATATTTCTATACTGAAATGGATGCCATATGTCATTTTTGATATCAAATCAGTACTTACTGCCGATCAGTGTATCGCAAATATAAAACAGGCGGCAGCTGCGGCAAAAAAGTAAATGGGCCTATTTAACCCTATTTTTCAATCAGCCCTTTGATTTTTGGCAATAACTATCCGTTCTCCAACCCTAAATCTGTGAAACCTTTGAGATTATTCAGGACCTTGTCTGCAATCATATGCAAATTTCCCGGTTGCATACCTTGCTTCCGGGGAGCGTACCGATCGGGGATTCCGCCCTCCATCGGCGCCAGGCCAGATTCGCCATTTGAGCCATGTTATTGAATCGGAAGCCTTTACGTTGCCTTGACATGGCGGAGGTCCTGCGTTCGAATCTCAGCGAGCCTTGTAAGTTTTTTTAAAAGGTAGTTTTTCGATTAATTTTTCCTGCTGACACTATCTGTCCATCACCCGAGAAGGTCGAATGGCGAAACGATCCGGTTGAAGACGAAGAAATTAACCCCGACAATTGCACAAAACACAATCAGACTCCCAATCAGCCATCCCTGCTGCATGAGAAGAAAAGTGGCAAACAGCATACCGGCAAATGAAATTAAAAAGAGAAACACAATCTGTCGTTTCTGATCATCATCCATAGTGATTGGTAATCCCAAGAGTTCAAAAATATATGGATGTTTTATAAGAGCTACAGAAATGATTCCGCCGGGACATCATACTGCGGCTCACTCGCCCTTCACGGTTTCTTCATAAACGCCTGCATGGGGATCGCGCACTGCGCTCCAGAGAACGGGTTCTTTCCGCACCACGCTCATATCACAGAAATCACTGCCGGTACAGATCCCTCCCGAAAATGCCACAGAGTATGCAGGATTCAGTTCCTCTATCATTGCGGTATAGAATGCCTCACATTCTTTGCGGGCCATCTCAGGAGCAATCCCGGTCTCCCGTGACACGTGATAAACCGGGCACTCTTTGATCCTGAATACTACCCTCTCATGCGAAATTTCCACAGGATCTCCCTCCATGCCAGGGCCGAATACTATCGTCGCAATAATGTCGCTCGTATGAGCGACCTCGGCAGCATTTGTAGCCGGAAAGTGAAATGACGATAGTAATGTCGCGATTTCCCGTGCAATCTCCCGGTATACTGACGACCGAACCGCCTCATATGAGCCGCTCTTCCTGTGCCCGAATGCCCGGGCGAATGCAAGCGGCATATACGTGAGTGTCCGGGCGGCGATTCGCCACCGGATTTCCATGGGAATGTGTCTGATATGATCCATACGTCCCTCCTGTGCGCTCTCCTGACCGGAGAGCACCTCAATGTTGTGCATGCCGGCACGCAACGCTCGGGTCGGTCCTTTAAAATAAAAATACGGACAATGCACCGCATACTGGCGAAATCGGTCATATGCACAGTATTGTTATTTTTGAAAAAGTACAATCCTCACTCTACCGTAATCCCATATACAGTTTATCCTCTCTGCGGGATCCGAAATCACATGCATTATTTCTGCAGGGCTCCTATTTTTCCGATCCTTATTTCACAGTACGGGTCTCCCCTGCACATGGCTTTTACACGGGTAACACTACACAGCGATCCGAAGTGGCCTACGACAGATCGGGTATACGCGTCACATGTATCGAAAGCACGTTCAAGCTCAAATCCGAGGTCGTCAGCAACCGACAGCAGCGGGCATGCCCGCAAACGCAGGATTTCTGCTCCAGATGGTGTCGTATCGTGTTCGATTTCGTATCCCGGTCCGAAAAGAACTCCTGAAACGATGCCGAACATCCGGGCGATGTCCTCCGGAGTCTCCTTCGGGGCGAATTGTGCTTGAGCGATGGCATAGGTTTCTTTCGCAGCTTCGCTGAATATGGCCTTTTCAAGGAATGAATAGGCACCTCCCACCCGGTCCCGAAACGCCCAGTTGTACGCCAGCGGAAGGGAGCATAGTGCCTTCGCGGCAAGACGCCACCTGATTTCGACAGGTATTACTTCAATGTCACGTGTAGAATGCACCACCTTTTCTCCTCTCCTTACTCCCGGCAGGACTTTGCACAATTACCGGCCAAAGATCCGCCGGGAATGCGACAATGCGCCTGCACATGACGGGCAGTTTGTAACCGTCCCGATTACCCCTCCGGGGGCTGTGTAAAAAATATATCGAGTATTATATATTGAGAATACATATAAGTATCCCGCGCGGAGAAGCGGATACATTAGTACGATATTTACTTCCAGTCGTCCGGATATCCCTGATAACGACAGACGGACAGACCTGCGGTGTCCGATACGTCAGACTGGTCATCCGGGCGGAATATGCCGGTCGGGTTATCTATAATTCTTATCGAACCGACAGATGAATATGGAATATGATATCGAAGGCGATAATCTGCAGATGGTGTGCTGCCACCTCTTGCCGGGATCGGGGGTCTTTGCCGAAGCGGGCGCCATGGTGAACATGAGCGGAAACATGCAGATGAAGACAAACATGAAAGGCGGGCTTTTCAAGGGATTGAAACGGATGCTGACTGGGGAAAGCCTGTTCATGACCGAGTTCGAACCGGTGGGCGACGGCGGATTTGTCTCATTCGCGGGAAATGTTCCGGGAAAGATCTTTCCGGTCGTGTTGTCGGGCAGTGACTTCATCGCACAGAAAGACGCTTTTCTGTGTGCCGAGGAAGGAATTGATCTCGATATTGCGTTCACAAAACGCATACGATCGGGATTTTTCGGTGGTGAAGGATTCGTCCTTCAGCGGCTTTCCGGTACCGGCACGGCATTCCTCCACTGTTGCGGCGACATTATCGAACGCACGCTCGCGCCGGGTGAAGTCGTCCGTGTGGAAACAGGGCTCGTCGTCGGATTTGAAAGCACCGTCAGCTATGATATCGCCCTTGCGGGGGGTGTGAAGACAGTCTTTTTCGGTGGTGAAGGTCTCTTTCTCACAACCCTGACAGGGCCCGGCCGGGTCGTGCTCCAGTCGCTTGATATTGCAAAACTTGCTGCGTCCCTGCTTCCGTATCTGCCGATTCAGACGTCAGGAAACTGATATGACCCTATTCCCGGATGTTCTGCAAGCCGGAGGTACGATGATCGTCCATGGCCCTCATGCGTTCGACACGGGAGATGTCGCCCGCCTTATCCCCGCCCTCGCCCCCGAACGCCTGATTGTCGCGGGCGTTATGGCACGGACGGCTGCAGAGGAGCAGGGAATCCCCTTTGAATGTCCATGCAAACCACCTTCGGCCATTATCGGGGAGATGCAAAAAGAGATGCGCCCTTACCTTGTCAACTATGGAAAAACACCGGATTCGGGGAGGGTGTTCGGAGAGATCATCGCATCGCGCCTCCCCGGCGACCAGGGCCTTGTCCATATCGAAATCTCGTCAGGCACCATATATCTCTGGAACGGCGGTGACCGCGAACTCGCCACGGCACTTGCAAAAAGTACGGGATACGCGCTTGAATACGCGACTGCCTCCCCCCCGGAAAACACAGAGATGAGACTTATCCGTGGGTGTCGTCCGGGAGAGCCGGTATTTGTCAACGGTACGGTTATCGGGTTCGCCACGGCAGAAACAGCGGTAATCGAGTCCGGAAACGGAACGATTTCAGCCGGATCCGGGCTGATATTGAAACCGCACGGCATCGAAAAGGTTCTCCGCCAAGGAACGCCCGATCTGTCGACTGCATGGTGCAAGAGCGGCGCGGTCCGTTCAGTTTCCCCGGCCTCAGGAGCCCGCGGGGTGCAGAACGGCAGGATCGCAGTCATCGACCATGCGGGGCATACGATATATGATAATGTTGGATGTGATGTCTGCGGTGTGCTCGCGATCGGTGACGACACGACGGCAATCTGCGGCCATATCTGCAGTCACCACGGTTTACCCGTCTTCGGCGTGGTGGATGGCGATGGCGACGGGATTGTCCCTCCTGCCTTTTCGCCGGGATCCGTCGTTGTAAGGACCCTCCACGAACGGGATGATGATGTGGGCGCAGAACTCGCCCTGCATGTCACCGGGGCAGACTACCGGTGGGATACGTGGGTGGAGGAAGCGCTCGGACACCTCGGCAACAGGATCACAATCATGATTGATCGTCGTTACTCTTCATGAAAGAATGCAGCACGTGCAAGGGGCGGGGCTTCTGCGGGCTTTCGCGGTGCCCCGTCACCAGCCGATTTTACGCGAGCCTTTCCGTCAGGCCGTCATCATCCTATATGGGAGGGGCCCCGTCTGTTTTTGTGGGTAGCAGAGGATATCCCCGGGTACTGGGGGGACCGCTGCTCACCGGCGGAAGCGACAATCCTGAAGACTGGATCCGCGGGAATTTCGGTATCGAGGATATCGTGCGGATGAGAGCGCAGACAATCCGCGGGACTGCTGAGACATCATTCTCCTACGAACCGATGCAAGAGATCGCACTCTCAAGCAGGCCCGTTGATGTTGAAGTTGAATTTGAAAAGCCTGTGCACTTCAACCTCACGTTTGACGGGACACTCGCTCCCATCGGCCTGTACGGAAGCATGAAAACCATTGAGGTACTGGATAATGCTCGTGTCGAACGACCTGTTGAACGGGTGACGTCGGATACGGATTTGCGGGCGACTGAGGCAGTCAATCAGTTGTACCGCGAGAAGGTTGATGTCCACCGCATCCAGCAACTCCTTACGTCCGGCCTGCTCGGTATACGGCGGCATATCGTACCGACGCGCTGGGCGATTACTGCCGTTGATGATATGATTGCAGCGGGGCTGAAACAGCGGATAGGGCACAATCCCATTCAGGACGGCATCCGCATCCACGCGAAAACCCTCTATGGCAATCTGATCATCTGCCTGCTCGTTCCCGGCCCCTGGTCATATGAAATGATAGAGATCTGGGAAAAAAACAGCCTCTGGGGTGGAGAGAAGGACTCAATCATCAGAGATGGCGAGAGAGAGAGAAAAAGCGGCTATTCGCCGATTGCAGGTGCATATTATTCGGCGCGGCTCGCTGTGCTCGATTACCTGGAACAAACGGGCCGTATGGCGTCAGCTATTGTTATCAGGCGTGTTTCCGACGATTACTGGGCTCCGCTTGGTACCTGGGTTATCCGGGAGGCTGCACGCGTTGCGCTGAAGACGCAACCTCTTTGCTGTCCTGATATCGAAACGGCCACCCGTACAATAACCACACTTCTCGGATCACCCGACTGGATCGCGGCCAGCACGCATATCAGGACGATAAAAACCCAGAAGACCCTTTTCGATTTTATATCATCCGAGTAATGCATCGGTAATCTCTTAATATCTCATAAATCAATAAAGAGAATAATGATAAACAGGCTCAGGAACGGTCTGCTTCTGATTACGGCAACGGGACTTGCGAGCGGCGTTCAGGCAGTCGATTCGGCAGAGGCCCTTACGCAGAATGACTATTTCACCATTTTTCTTGCGGGGATACTATTCATCAATGTGTTTTTGGTTCTGCTGTACAGGATTTTCCGCAGAAAGCGGACAACGAGAAAACGGTCATCGGCATTCACCATCCTCGGAACGATTGTCGCCTTTTTAATGGTCGGTGCCGGCAGTATTCTGGTTATCATCGATATTCTCGTGCTGCTCTACATTGTCGGGGATATCATGACGTTTCAGAGCGCATATTATTTCCTTCTCAATTTCTTCCCCGCCAATATCGCCTTTGGCATCATCATTACCGGCGGAACGGGGCTGTTGATGTTCCTGGTGGGTTTCTACCTCATCATTTTGATCCACGGCACCCAATTTATCGACACAAGCGGCATGCCGACGGCAAGTGGGGCCATTTCAAAGGGCCAGGATGGTAAAGAACAGCTCGAACCTCTCAATCCCACGCTCACGTTCAAGGTCCTGCGGCGCGACGACGATAAACCGGCACCCGATGTGAAGGTTGTCCTGAAACAGCGGCAGGGCATAAAATTTCACACCAAATTTACCGACTTCAACGGAGAAGTGAAATTTTCCAATATAGAAGGATATGCCTATGATTATTATGCATATGTGGAAGGAGATGAAAACCGCCAGGTTTTCAGGGTTTTACAGAAGTAAGCTGTGAACTATAGCGTTCCCCAATCTGTGCGAGACTCTCCACATCATCCACACTTTTATCATCGCGCAGGCGTATAAACCGGGGAAAGCGGAGAGCGTATCCTCCGGAATAATTCGGGCTGCGCTGGATCTCAGCATATCCCACCTCAATGACCAGGGAGGGCTCGAACAGAATTTCCTTGCCTGATGTCGAGAGAACCGTATCCTTGAGCAGATCAAACATGATGGCGAGCATCTCGTCCGAAAAGCCAGTCGCAACCTTACTGACCGGAATGAATTCCCCGGAATCCCGGCATGCGAGTAAAAATGATCCATAGAGCTTCGCACGCCGCCCTTCCCCCCATTCAGCCCCTATCACGGCTAGATCGAGCGTATCAACCGCAGGTTTTATCTTAACCCAGTTTTTCCCTCTGACACCCGGAGTGTAGGTCGAGGACGGGGCCTTGATCATAATTCCTTCGTGTCCGTTTTCAAGCGCTTCCCGGTAAAATGCCTCGACCTCGTCAGCATTATTGCTCACCAGCTGAGGAGCGATATGGTCGCCGAGTACCGCTTCGAGCTGGATCCGCCGTTCTGCCAGTGTCGCATCGATAAATGTGGTTCCGTCGAGATACAGAAGATCGAACACCCAGGGAATCATCGTGATTTCGTCAATATGAAGGTTAAGATCGTGTTTTCTCCTGAAGCGGCGAAGAACGAACTGGAAGGGAAGCGGTTTTCCGTCCCTGATCGCAATCACCTCACCATCCAGGATGACATCATGTTTCGTCGCCCCGGCAAGCGCCCGTACGATATCGGGGAGCGCATGAGTCACATCTTCGAGTTTCCGGGAATATATCCGGCACTCACCCCCCTTTTTGTGGAATTGAAACCTGCTCCCGTCATACTTCATCTCCGCCGCCACGGCGCCGTGTTCTTCCAGCATTGTCCCGATGCTCCCTTGTTGGGCCAGCATCATCTTTACCGGCCTGAACAGCTCAATACTGACTCCTGAAAGCGCTTCGGCACCATCACGTGCGAGTAGTGCCACCTCACCGAGATCATTGCGCGCCTGGTAGGCGTGCTCAACCAGAACAGACGGTACTTCGAATGCGCGGGCAATCGCATCGCGAATATTTCCTTCCCCAATCCCGATTCGAAGTTCGCCGAGGAGAAGCCGTGCAAGATATTTCCCTTCCACAGGCTGGGCATTGGCAAAAAGTCTCCGGATGACCTTCAGTTTTTCCCGCTGGGAGCGGGATCCGCCCACACCGGCGATGTAGGTGAAATCACGATACACCTCCTCAAGCTTGAGGGCGGTCGTGAAAAATGATGTCTGTTCTTTGGTTGCGAGGATAGCCTCCACTGCACGGCCCACGTCCCCTTCCTGGTTAATGGTCTCAACAACCGACTCCTTCTTTATCCCGGCAACGTATGCAACGCCTTCATAGAGGAGGTTCGGGCCTACGCCGACCTTTTCCGGCCGCCAGTCAGGAAATATTCTCCCCATGATAAACCGCACAAATACGGGCAGTTCTCCTTCGCTCAGGGATGGAAGCTCCCTCTGCAGGATATCGATCATCTCGAGCCTTCCCGGGATTGCCTCGAGCCGTGTACACAGACGGGAAAATTCACTGAACAGCATTGATCCTATCCTCCGAAACGGGTACGGTCACAGGACTATCGTCTCCGAAACCTCATGCTGTCCCGCGACATGAAGACCGATTGATCCTGCATACAGACCAAGCCCCCGTACGGCGCTTGTCTGCGCCCGTTCCGGGGTATTGTTTACTTCGCTGAGGTGGGCAAGCACGGCAGTATGCATCGTATCCGCGAGCCTTCCGAGGCAGGCGGCGCTTGCCGTATTGGAGAGGTGCCCGCGTTTTGCGTCACGGATGCGGCGTTTTAGAAAAGCGGGATACGGGCCGTTTTCAAGCATCAGGGGACAGTGATTACTTTCAAGGACCAGTGCGTCGCATTTTTTCAGGCAGGAGAGCATCTGCTCGCTCACACAACCCGTATCGGTGCAGCACCCGAGCACCGAATCACCTTCACGGATGAGGAAACCACAGGGTTCGGCAGCGTCATGGAAAACGGAAAACGGTGTAACGGAAAAATCAGATACCGAATACGTCATGCCCGAACTGCAGGCGGAATGCCGGATCGGTTTTACCGACGCGCGGCGGTTATTCAGAAAATCATGCAGTGTACCTTCCGTCGCCATGACAGGCACATCGAGGTGTCGTGCCAGGGTGTCGACACCACGTATGTGATCAGTGTGCTCATGGGTTACGAGAATCGCCCGGATGAAATCTTCCCTGCCGCCGCATGCCAGAAGCCGGGTTCTTATCTGGCGTCCCGAAAGTCCTGCATCGACGAGAAGTGCCCCAGATTCACCTTCGATATAAATACAATTCCCTTTGCTCCCGCTTGCGAGAACGGTCACCCTCATATCAGTATAGTGGAGGCGCATCCCCCTTATAAACCACGTTTCCTACCGTCATTCCGACTGACCGCCGGCCTCCAGTTCGACAAGAATGGGGGCGATCGTACCGGTATTGACCGACCGTTTTGCAAGTTTCGTCAGTTTGCGGCAGTAATAGATATGCGTCACCTGAAAGCCGACAAGCAGGCCGAAGCAGCATGCAGTTATTGCTATCAGAAGGTAATTTATCGGATCAATCATTCGGGTCACCAGGCAACTTCTCAGGATTCTCTTTCAAGTTCGTCAAGGAGAGGCTCAATTGAGTCGACATCGCGGCATGCCGCAGCGACCCGCATAAACCGTTTCCGATAGTAGCGGGTCATCGCCAGGTATCCGGCAAGCAGACCGATGACGAATGTAAGAAAGCCTATCATACCGTAGATGAAGACTTCGGTGAGAAGAACCATTAGAATTTCATTCATTGACGCGACAGATAAAACTATTGAAAAGGAAGATCCCGGAGAAAACGGGCAGAGATTTTTCGGGCGTGAGATAAATACCTTTAATCCGGACAAAGAGGATACCACATGTGTTTATTTCATGTACACCCCCGACGCTGAAAACCCCCTCGACACGAAGGCTGCGGAGACTTCCCCGTGACCGACAGAGAGGTGTCCGGTAAGGTGCCTGCCTTCCGGATTTCCCCTGAGGAGGCTGCCGGGTCGATCGGAAATTTCGGGACGGTGCTTCCCATCGTACTCGGCGTTGCGTTGGTTTCCGATGTAAATCTCGGTCAGATTCTCCTCTTCTTCGGTATCTGGTATATCCTTTCCGGGGTGATTTACCGGCTACCTGTGCCCGTCGAGCCGATGAAAGCGATGGGTGCCATCGTAATTGCAGAAGGGCTCGCCTATAGTGAGATCGTGACCGCCGGAGTGCTGATAGGGGTATTTACTCTCCTGATCGGGATCCTCGGAGGGATGCGCTTCATGCGGGATCGGATTCCCGAATACGTGGTCCGCGGCATTCAGCTGGGCCTTGCGCTCGTCCTTCTGAAAACTGCAATCCCTTTTCTCCTCAAAGACCTGTTTTTTGCGTTTCTCGGGATTGGCATCATCGCCATTTTTTTTCTTGCCGGAACACGCCGGAAGATCCCCAACCTTGCCGCGTTGGTTGTCATCGTGATAGGCATCGGCGCCGCCGTCAACTCGACAGGAGTTCCGGAAGCGCATATGATCGAGCCGCTTCGCCTGACCCTTCCATCGTTATCCACCGTTCCCGCAGCAACCTGGCAGCTGGTTATCCCGCAAATTCCCCTTGTTCTCACCAATGCAACACTGGCAACGGCGCTTCTCGCCCATGATTTATTCAAACGCGACATCGAACCGGACAGGCTCGCTATCACCATCGGGGCGATGAATCTCATCTCTGTTCCCCTCGGAGGATTTCCCATGTGCCACGGTGCGGGGGGCCTTGCAGCACACTACCGTTTCGGTGCACGGTCCGGGACGGGGAACATCATCGGGGGGATAATTCTCATCGGTGCAGCCCTCTTTTTTGCATCTCCGGCAGCAATCCAGAGTATTCCCCCGGGCGTATTCGCCGCCCTGCTGGTCTTCGTCGCCATCGAACTGGCGAAAAATGCGCTGAAAACCGACTCCATGGCTATCACCGCGATTATGGGGATCGTCGCCGTGCTTTCCTCGATGACAATCGCGTTTCTTGCAGGGCTTATCATGGCATGGATTTTCCACATGCGCACCTCTCGTCCGGGTAACGCAGGAAGTGCCTGACAACGGAGGGGGGACATACCTCCATCGGGCACTGACTGGTGCAAAAATTTATATGTTTGACACATATCAACTGGTATCATACCTGAGAGGTGAACAGATATGGGAATAAAAATCTATGTCCGTGAACGGCAGAAAGTGGGAAGCGGGGTAAAACAGCCGAAATACCGCGTTGTCGCGGTGACGGGCGGCCAGGGAGCGCACTTCAAGATCGAGGCGACCCACTTCCGGAAAACCGAGATCGAACAGATTGCAAAGGATATCGGTGCCGAACTTGTGTACCTCGAACAGATGCCCGAGGAAAAACACGGCTCGATGAAGGATTAAGCAAACACATCACACCTATTTTTTTCTCGCATAATGCTCTCCGAAAGCATTCTTCTCACCGCAGCAATCGAGATCATGCTCCGACTCGACCATCAGGTGGCGCTCCAGACAGGCCCGGACGGCATTGCCATCCGCCTTCCCACGACCCGGCGGCTGGCGGATTATCTTGGCGTCCCCCACTACTATGTCCTGCCGCATTTCGCGGAGATGGAAAAAAATAACCTCATACAGCGAAAAGAACGCGTCGGCATCTCAACGACACCCCGCGGCACCCGGATGCTTCTTTCGCAGATGAGAGATGATTATGCCGCAGAAGCGAACGTCGTGCTCGGTGATGACCTGTTTGCACTCCTGCAGAGACGGGCACTCATCAGCTCACCGGATGACCGGATGTCATGACGACTACTCCCGGAGGAAGAAGACCATTATCCGGTCACCGGCAGAAAAGGTCGTCTGTTTTAGAATACGTGGACAGATCCTGCCTTGAACGTCAGGTAAACGGATTCTCCCATGGTGAGACTCATGGCTTCATAACCCTGGCGGGTCACGACGACCACGAAGGGAATTCCGGCATCGACAGTAAGTCGTATAAACATACCATTGTCAACAATTTCGACAATCGTCCCCTGAAAAGAGTTACGCGCACTTGCATCGAGGGTTTCTCTGGATACGAAAATATCCTCGGGCCGGATACTTGCATAAACACTCTCACCGTTCATGCAGGTTGATGACACGATGCGCTGGCCGTTCACATCGATGTACGCTTCTCCGCCTTCCTTCCTGCACACACCCCTGAAGAGGTTTTCAACACCCACGAACTGTGCGATGAACTCTGATTCGGGCCTCCTGAAAATATCATCGGGTTCTCCAATCTGTACAATTTCCCCTTTGTTCATGACGGCGACACGATCGGCAAGAGAAAATACTTCCTCGAAATTATGCGTGATGTGGATGATCGTCGTCCCGAAAATGGTGTGCAGGCGTTTTAATTCCTTTCTCAGTTTTTCGCGTGTCTGACCGTCCAGTGCACTCAGGGGTTCATCGAGAAGCAGGACTGCCGGGTTAAGGATAATCGCACGCGAAATCGCCGCCCTCTGCTGTTCTCCTCCGCTCAATGTTTCCGGGTACCGGTGGAGAAGGTGATCGATCCCGAAGAGTTCCGCAACATCGCTTACCCTTTTTTCTTTCTCATCTTTGGGCACTTTGCGGTTATTCAGGCCAAAAGCGATGTTTTCCCCGACGGTCAGGTGGGGAAAGAGCATGTAATCCTGGTACACCATGGTGATGTTACGATCTTTCGGAGGCTGATGGGTAATATCGTTCCCCAGCAGAAGCACATTCCCGCTGTCTGGAGGGTAGACGCCCGCGACAGTCTCCAGAAGAATTGTCTTCCCCGCCCCCGTCGGGCCGATGATAACCATGTATTCACCATTTTTCACATCAAGGGAGACATTCTTCAGTCTGAACTCACCAAGGTCTTTGGAGACGTTTTCAATCCGGAGCATGCTAAAATCCTCCTACAGCCTGGCGGCACCACCATACCGCTCAAAAATATAGAGCGATACAACCGAAATCATGATGAGTATCGTTGCCGCTGAGATTGCCAGTTCAAGTTTTCCGCAGGACATGTTCAGGAACAGTGAAATCGGCAGAGTTTCTGTCTGCATACGCGTCGCACCGGCAACGAGCAGTGCCGCACCGAATTCGCCAATACCCTTTGACCATGTGATAACAGAACCTGCGAGCAGACCGTTTGCGGCCATCGGCAGCGTCACCCGCCAGAGGGCCTGAAAATCACTGCATCCAAGTGTTTTTGCCACATATTCATACCGCGGGCTGATGCTCTCAAATGTGGATCGCATGATACGGAGCATGAACGGGAGATTGACAAAGAACTGCGCGGCGATAATGCCCAGCGGCGTGAACACAAAGACAAGCCCCACGTCTGCCAGCGCATGTCCGAACGGAGTCGTCCCGAAGAGGAGGAGGAGACCCACACCCGCAACCAGCGGGGGGAGGGCGAGAGGCATGTCAAGCATCATGTTTACGCCGTTTTTTCCGAAAAACCGGTACCTGGCAAGGGCATATGCAGCCGGCACGGCAACAAGGATACAGAGCAGTGTTGACACAACGGAAGTGACAAGACTCAGTGTGATGGCGAACTGTATCTCTTCGCTCATGAGAGAGGCAAGTACGGCTTCGGGCGCGGGATGGCTTACGATGAGGAGAAGAAGCGCGACAATGAATCCCGTCAGGATCAGGCCTGCGGCAATTGTGATGATTTTCAGCCAGTCAGGCCTGATTTCCGTCAAACGTGAGTCCTCCCCCTCTCCCGCAGCATTTTGGGTGTCGCGTTCCACTGGGCGATGTCATCCATATGCTGGTCATCGACCCATCCGCTTTTCACGTCTTTCCTGTGATCGAACTGGTGGACATAGGGTTTGATGTCCAAAAGGGGCGTTCCGTCCAGAATATCGACCGCCCCGATCCTCAGAATGGTGCCCTCGACACCGAGAAGATCCACGATGGAAATGCCGATCGGATTCGGTCGGTTGAAATGCCGGATGGCAAAGATGCCCCGCTCCTTCTCACCGTCAAGAAAAGGCTTCTGCGCCAGGTTTTTCCCGGTAGCCCGGTCAAAATGATACAGCAGGATAAGATGTGAGAACCGTTCGATATCCAGAAGTCCGCGTTCATACTCTGGAAACAGCTCGACTGTTCCGACGGAGGGATTGAAAATACCCTGTATCGGGGTGTTTTCATGGTCCGTATGTTCTGAATGGATTACTCCGATCGGCGTGTAGATACATTTCATCCGCCTGATCATTTCACTTATTTCCTTCGAAGCCACCTGCATCACCACTACCTGAAAGAGAAGGTACCGTCACGATTTCGTGAAACGGCCATTTCTTCATAGTCCCGTTTTCCATCCGGAATGAAATATAATGAAAAAGGCGGGGCGGTATAACCCCGCCACCGGCATATCTACATGCTTTCGTACTTTTCGGACGGATAGGTTTCAAATCCATGCTTTGCAAAGATTGCTTTCCCCTCTTCCGAAGAGACATAGTCCATAAACTTCTTTGCATTTCCGGGATTTTCCGAGAATGAAAGGGTTCCGATGGGGATTACCTTGATAAATCCCCTGTCAATGGGAATATCCACCTTCTCCATCGTCTCGGGATTAAACAGATCTTCCCAGATGATCGCCGCATCCGCCTGATCCATGGATATGTAGACAAGGAGTTCGTTCACGGTTCCGGATTTCACCACGCAATTCTTCTCCACGTCTTCCCACAGGCCGTCTTTTTCAAGCATGGATTTAGCGGCTTTTCCGACAGCGGGGCCGGTTGGTTCGCCTACCGCCACGCGGATACCCTCTCGTGTCAGATCTTCAAGAGTCTGAATATTTTTCGGGTTGCCTTTCCCGGTGACGATCGCCAGTACATGATACACCGTCGGTGCGCTCTGGTCGATGAAGCCTTTTTCAGCAGCCGAATCGATATAGGACTTCGCACCCGGCATATAGGCATCACCCTGTTGAACCAGTTCAATCTGCGACAGGAGCTGGGCAGATCCGCCGTAGGTGTAATCAACGGAAATTCCTTCCTTCTCTGCAAACAATCCCGCTATTTCATCCATCGGTTCGCGAAGGCCCGCGCCGCAATAGACAAGCAGGGATCCGCCGGCTTCCTCTCCGGTGAGGGGAGTGTCGACGTTCGAACCTGCATTTGTACATCCTGAGACAAGGAGTGCCATCAGCAGCACAACGACGGCGCCAGCGAGAAGATTGTGTTTCTTCATATGAAGACACTATGAGTGAAATTATTAAAAGAGTTAGTTTCTTTACATGATAATAAGTATTTTATTTAATATCTTTGATTAACAACCTCGTCCGGTTGCGCGAGATGTACCGTCCCGGCATCGAATATCGCAAAAACGGAGTCCCCCACGCAGAGTTTCAATTCATCAATGGTTTTTTGAAACACCATTGCCGCAAGAGGGATACCGCAATCGAGGCCGACGCGAACCACCGGGCCCTTCGGCGTAAGATCCGTCACCACGCCTTTCAGGACATTTTTCGTCTCACCGCCCGTATCGATCCGGGAGAGGGTAACATCCTCCGCCCGGAGGCAGACCGTGACGCAATCACCGGGGGCATGATCAGATTGCGCTATTATCTCCTGTCCGTTTACGTCGACATCCGCGACGGCGTCATGGGTGCGGACGACCACGCCGTCAAGAATATTGTCGACACCGACAAACTGCGCCCCCTGCTTTGTCACGGGACGGGCAAAGACTGTTGTCGTTTCTCCTTCAGCCACGAGTGATCCCTCGATGATGACGCCGACGCGGGTGGCGAGCTGCAATGCTTCTCCCCGCGAGTGAGTCACCTGGACGATTGTCAGTCCGTGTTTGCGGTGAAGATCACGGAGTTCGCCGATGAACGTCTCTTTGGTAAGAGGATCCAACGCGGCGAGAGGTTCATCGAGGAGCAGGATATCGGGTTCGACTGCCAGTGCGCGGGCAATGGCGACACGCTGCTGCTCCCCGCCGCTCATCGTCAGGGGGTACCGGTCCTTCAGCCCCTCGATTCCGAATGCCGCCAGCAGCTCATGTACCCGGCGTGCAATCTCTCCGGGCGGGAGCTTTTTCATGCGGAGGCCGAATGCGATGTTATCGTACACGGTCATGTGCGGAAAGAGCGAGTAGTCCTGGTAAACAAGTGCGACATTTCTTTTTTCGGGGGACAACGCTCCGGCATCCTTTCCCCGGATACGGACAGTGCCCGAATCGGATGCATGCAGGCCTGCGATAGCCTCAAGAATGACCGTTTTTCCGGCGCCCGACGGCCCGAGGATAAAATAGTACTCCCCTTTCCCAACTCTCAGGCATACATCGTGAAGGTGAAAATCACCGAGCTGCAGACAGACGTTGTTAAACTCGATCATCGTATCTCCCCAGCGCCCGCGAAATAAGCCTGAGCATGATAAATGCAACAAAGCAGGCAATAATCATCACGAATGCAACCGTACTGCTTTCTCGTAACCCCCCCGTCGTGAAACGATAATAAATGAGGGTCGAAATGACCATCGGGTAGTAGGCTATCATGATGATCGCAGCGAATTCACCGATCGCACGCCCCCATGCCAGGATTGATCCGTTCATGATATGCCGTGCGCTCAGGGGCAGGACAATGCGAAGAAACGCGTGAAAACGGGATGCCCCGAGTGTACGGGCGACGTTTTCAAGGTGAATCGGTACTTTTTCAATGCCCTCGCGCACCGAATTGATGTAATAGGGGGACGAGACAAACAGCATTGCGATGACAATTCCCGGAAAAGCATCCTCGAAAATGATACCCACCGCATCAAGCGGTGCGCCGATCAAACCGCGCTGCATAAACAGGATATAGACAAGAATCCCGGCGACCGTATGCGGCAGCATGACAGGGAGATCCACAAGACTTTCGACAACTCCCTTGCCGGCGAAGTCGGTTCGCGCAAGAATGTAGGCAAGTGGCGTCCCTATAAGGATCAGAATGACAACGGCAAGCGCTCCGGCTCCCATCGTCGTGACAATGGAATCAATCACCCGGGTCTCGGTTGCAACACTGATAACATGCGGGATGTCGGCAAGTTCCCGCACGGTCATATTCAGCAGCGCAAGGATGGTCAGCCCGACAATGAGGCTTCCGATGAGTGCAAACGATATCAGACACCGATCGGGAAAATGACGTGTTCTGCGCATAGGTATGATATCCCGGACTATCGTTTGGTGACGATACCGTATGAAGTTCTCCGAAAAAAATCAGGAGTGGAGGGTGACCAGCGAGGTCAGCATCGACGGGACACTGCCGTAGCCTCCGGCAGGCACGATCGGCGGTTGTCCCTGCCCATCCATAATCTCCTGTCCCGGAACTCCAATCAGCATTTTCACAAATTCAAGTCCGGCTTCGGGATGGTCGGCGTTTTTCGGGACGGTTACGCCATAGACGATCGGACTGCCCTTGTTCATGATAGTTGATCCCGCCTCACTTCCGACGCACTCAATCTGTACCAGGGCATAGGTCGATTCGTAGTCGACCGATGAGAGATCGATGGCTTCGGGGAGTTCGATGAATTTCAGGTTGTTCTGGACCGCAACACTGCGGTACTCCCATGCGTAGTCGAGACCCCCGGACTCCACCATCTGCACGAGTTCCACACTCTTGGGTCGTATGGAGAGGGAACCGCGGGGTTCGGGTTCGGGTTCGGTCGCGTGGATGGTATAGATGCCGTCCGCTTCGGTTACGGTCAGGGCACTGTTCGCTCCGACGGTACGGTCGAATATCTGGTCGTCACCATAATGGAGTTCGGCAAGCTGCATCACCATTGGTGTCCGGTAGCCGCACGGATCGAGATTCGGATCGGAAAACGCCCATTTGACATCCTCACGCGCCAGAATGTCGTACCAGTTATCGGCGGTGATCTCATCGGCATAGTTGCTCGCGTCCGTATATGTGAGAACCATCTGGTTCTTGGCAAACGTGACGTACCAGTCGGCATCATCCGGCACCATGAGGTTCGGGATGAGTGAATAATCCGCAGAAGCGAGAACATCAGCGGATTTATCCAGTTCGGTGATATCCTTCACCACTTTCGTGCTGCCACCGGGAACGAGCTGAACCTCGACATTCGGATATTCCGCCTCAAATGCCGCCTTCATCTCTTCAAACGGGGCGGTGAGGCTCCCGGCATGAAAGACGGTGAGTGCGAACTCTTCGGGAGCGGCTGTCGGTACGGGCGTTTCCGTGCCACCCTGTGCGGGTTCGGTTGTGGTACATCCGCAGGCGAAAAAGACGGCACACACCATCATAATAACCATTGTAAGCTGTACTGAGCTTCTCATGCACGAAGTTAACAGGCTGAAAGAATATAAGAGTTTGTTTTCCGAGTTGAGTTAAACAGGTTTGGTATACTATATACTCATTCACCCCGTGCCCTCCATGACATGGACCGCGCTTGCCTTAAAAGAAATCCTGACCACATCGCCTTCATGAAGATCAAGATCCTCGACGGACTTCCATGTCAGCGTCGCCATCAGGGTGATCCCGGCATCGACTATAATCTCATTGACGGGCCCGGCCGCGATGATTTTACTGATGGTGCCCTCCAGCACATTCAGCGCACTTATCCGTTTCGCATGCGACAGGTGAAGGGTGATATCCTCCGGCCGGATACATCCGCATGCACGGACACCCGCAGGAAGATCCGTAACGGCGTGAATGACGGTTTCCCCGATAGTAATCGTTGCGATCCCCTTTTCCGTAGCACTGATGAATCCTTCCAAAACATTGCCTATGCCGATGAAACGGGCAACTTCCTTGTTTTTAGGTGTGGAAAAGACATCGCGGGGAGTTCCCGTCTGGGAAAACGTGCCGTGCATCATGACTCCGATCCGGTGTGCCAGTCGTTGTCCCTGAAGCATATCATGGGTGGACATGATCACCGTAATTCCCGATTCGCGGTTGTACCGGAGGATCAGCTCTTCAATCGCCTCGGTTGCGACAGGATCAAGATTTGCCGTCGGTTCGTCGAGCAGCAGAATCGCAGGTTCGGTCACCATCGCTCGCGCGAGGGCGACCCGCTGCATCTCTCCGCCGGACAAGGTACGTGCTTTCCGGTCCCCGAATCCCTCCATGCCGATGACGTCAAGTGCGTCATCAATCCGTTCCCGGATTATCCGGCGATCGAATCCGCGATATCGCAATCCGGTCGCGATGTTGTCACTCACGCTCGAATTAAAGACCACGGGTTTCTGAAAAACCATCGCCATCATCCGCTGTAATTCCATCCTCCGGTTTTTTTCGCGATGGATATCAATGCCGTCGAAGAGAATCTTTCCTGCCGTCGGTTCGTCAAGAAGGTTGATCAGGCGGAGCAGGGTCGACTTGCCCTGCCCCGAAGGCCCGATAATGGTGAAGATCTCCCCGTCATTGATGGTGGCATTCACATCCTGGAGTACCTCTTTTCTCCCAAAACTCTTGTAAATTCCACGAATTTCAATCATCATCCTCACCGCTGCTGCACCTGCGTCATCAGGGTATTGATCACCAGTGCGATGAGCAGCAGGATCAGCCCGAGAGCAATGGACAATCCGATATTCCCTTTGCCGGTCTCCAGTGTAATCGCCGTCGTCAGCGTCCGTGTCGATCCCCAGAACGAGGTCGCGTCAATGTTGCCGCCGATGATGATGGCGGCCCCGACCTCCGAGATAGCACGTCCGAATGCCATTGCTATGGCGGCAAAGATTGCAAACCGTGCTTCTTTTATCACGGAGAAAAGAAACTGCAATCGGTTTGCACCGAGTGAAATCACGGTATCTGTAATTGTCCGGTCAATACCCGAAAGGGCCGAGATTGTCAGTCCGGTGATGATGGGAAGCACCAGAATCGTCTGGCCGATGATCATCCCCCAGGGGGAGAAGAGAAAACCGAGAAATCCGAACGGTCCTATGCGCCTGATAAAAAGAAACACGAGCAGACCTATCACAACGGTCGGAAAAGCATAGAGCGTCTGTATCAGATTAATAAAGAATTTTTTCCCCGGAAATCCCTGGAATGTTATGAACGAGCCGACGGGAAGAGCTATCACCGTACCGAGGATTGTCGCGCTGAAGGTGATAACGAGGCTGAGTCCCGTGATTTTCAGCACTTCGGGATCCAGGGTGACCATCAGATGAAGCGCCTGCATTATGCCGTCAGCAATCGGGTACAGCCCTTCGAGAATCCCCGTCATGGTTATACATCACAGCTTTGCCGGTCAATCCTATAAAATGAGGCGGATGTGGGGGATCAGTCCTTCACTGATCAGGATATGGGTGTTTCGCATTCTTCCTGCGTCACACCGATCTTTTCCCATGCACCGAGAGACGGGAAGAAGAGCGGTCGTCCGAATTCCGCGACGCGGAAGGTGCCGATCTTATCCTGCGTATCTTCTGTGATGAGGTAGTTGATCCATTCCTTGGCAAGCGTACTGTTCACTTCCGGATACTCTGCCGGGTTGATCTGCATTGCGCTGTAGATATTCAGCAGGATATCTCCCTCCTTGACGACGATCACCAGACTGATGTCGCCCTGATACGCAAGGAACGTTCCGATGTCGCTGAGGGTATATGCCTCCTTTTCGTCTGCAAGTGTCAGTGTGGCGCCCATGCCGCTGCCTGCCTCGATGTACCAGTCGCCCGACGCTTTTACCTCGTCATATGTGTACCCGGCACTTGTCCAGATGGCTTTCTCTTTGGCATGGGTACCTGATTCATCGCCGCGCGAGACAAACTTCACCGAAGGATCGGTCTGCCCTTTCTCCATGATCGTCGTAAAGGCATCCTCCGGGCTTAGCCCGATGATGGCGGCGGGATCGGATTCCGGACCGACAATGACAAAGTAATTGTACGCAATGACCCGGCGGTTGACACCAAAGCCGTTTTCGATGAAGAGATCTTCGCGAACGCGGTCATGCACCATCATGACGTCCACATCGCCCGCTTCGCCGTATTCGAGCGCCTTGCCGGTTCCTGCAGAGATAATTTTCACTTCTGCATTATACTGGCTCTCAAAATCGGTCTTGAGGTAATCCAGAAGCCCCGTATCATACAGGCTCGTTGTCGTCGCAATATGCAGTTCCTGCTTCGGGCCGGGCGCTGCGGTTGGTGCGGCCGTCGGCGTTGCCGCAGGTGCCTCGTCGGTACATCCGGTCATGCATACTGCGCCGATGAGCAGCAGTATGATGCACGAAACAAGAATCAAACGTAACTCCTTGTTCATGGGAATGAGTCAGCCCGTAAAGATATATATAATGTTTTGTTTTGTGACAATGTTAAACCAATTGGTTTACCTGCGCACCGCCATATCAGGCACGAATCACGGTACCGACCTTCTCTCCCGCAAGCGCCCGGGAGAGAGTGCCCGGGACATGGCCGTTGATGATGCGCACCTCGCGCACGCTTCGGGCGTGCTGAAGGAGCTCCACCACCTTCTCCTCGAGCACCATGTCCTCCATGTTCCTCGCGAGGAGCTCGTCCGCCGTGATTTCGCGTATCAGTTCGGCTCCCGGATTTTCAAACGGATTTTCCGTAAAGAGGCCGTCGACGTTTTTAAGAAGGAAACAGTTCTTTGCTCCGAGCACTTCGGCGGCAAGAAATGCGCCCGTATCGGTGCGGTGCGGCGGGATCATCCCGACTTCGGGGGGATACTCATAGAGGCCGTACGGCGGCGTGCCGTGCGTCACCGGCAGGAGCCCCATCTTCAGAAGATAGGGCACTTCAAGCAGATCCGCCGTATGGATCCGCATGCCGTTGTATTGCGAGAGAAGGACCGCCATCATGATCGCGTTCTGTTCGCTGATTTTCCCCGCAAGTTCGGCGAGCACACCGGTCGGCATATCAAGATCGAGGCCGATATCAAGGATGTGGCGAACCCGGACTCCGCCCCCGGTGATGACCAGCATCTGGTGGTCCGCAGAAAGCCTGCCGATCTCTTCGGACAGCGGTTTGACAACCGGGGCGCCGTAGTCGATGATCCCGTGCCCGCCAATCTTCACGATAGTGAGCTCCGGAGCGATCCGGAGCGGATGCCGTCCCTCGTACCTCGCGAGCAGGCCTTTCCGGACCAGGGACTCGCCCCGGAGCTTTGATTCCATGTCATGCCGGTGAACCATAAACCACCACTCTCCATGTACATATCGGGATTGTTAAAGAAATAGTCATCTGAAACGCCTTCGTGAACAACCTTATACTCCCCGGAAATAAACGCTCCTTCCATGTGGAAGGCGCTGGAGATTGAGAAATGGGTCGTCGGCCGCCGTTCGGGCATCGAGGTGGTGAAAAGCCAGGTGCAGGAGATCATCGATCGCGTCAGCCGCGAAGGGGATCAGGCCCTCGTCGAGCTGACAAAGCAGTTCGACGGCATCGATCCGGGTGACCTCAGAATCACGGAGGAGGAGATTGCACGGGCATACGAGGTCACGGACGCCCGCGTTGCCGAAGGTATCATCGAGGCGGAGGCACGTATCAGCCGGTTTCACGAGCTGTCACACTCACGGGGAATATGGCTCGAAGAGACAGAACCCGGCATCGTGCTCGGGGTAAAGACCACCCCACTCGCCAGGGTCGGGTGTTATGTGCCCGGCGGACGGGCTGCCTATTCGTCCACAGCGTTGATGACCGCCGTCCCGGCAAAGGTGGCGGGCGTCCGGCAGATCTGCTGCTGCACACCTCCTCCCGTCAATCCGCTCACCCTGCTTGCGCTCGATGTGGCAGGCGTTGACGAAATCTACCAGGTCGGCGGAGCGCAGGCAATCGCCGCAATGGCACTCGGAACCGAAACGATCGATCCTGTCCAGAAGATCGTGGGGCCGGGGAATGTGTACGTGACGGCGGCCAAGATGCTGCTTCGTGACCATGCAGAGATCGACTTCCCCGCCGGGCCCTCGGAGATCGGCATCCTCGCCGATGAAACCGCGAATCCCACCTTCATTGCCGCCGACATCCTCGCACAGGCGGAGCACGACCCGAATGCCGCGTGCGTGCTCGTGACAACGAATGCGGCATTCGCCGACCGGGTAGGTGTCGAGATTGCCCGCCTGCTTGCTGAAACACCCAGAAAAGAGATTATCGAAACAGCACTCGCGAATTCGGGATTCGTAGTGGCGAGTGATATCGACAGCGGGGTCCTTGTGATGGACCTTATTGCACCCGAGCACCTCTCTCTTCAGGTCGCCAACCCTCTCCCGATCCTCAGCGCGGTTCAGAATGCCGGTTCTATCTTTGTAGGTCCCTATACTGCAGTGGCCTGCGGCGATTACGCCTCCGGCACAAATCACGTGCTTCCCACCGCCGGCTATGCACGGGTCCACTCGGGGCTTGACGTGGGGCACTTCTGCAAGCGGTCGACGGTGCAGATAATCTCGCGTGAAGGTCTCCGTGCAATAGGTGATATCGTCGAAACGGTTGCGATGGCGGAGGGGCTCCATGCCCATGCCAGATCCGTCCGGATACGCCGCGAACCTGATTGAAACCGTTTTTTTCACCCGCCGCGGAGCGGGAATCGATATACGGATCCTCCGCACCCCCCCTTTTGCCATTTCCCCGGCCCGGATCTCCGGCATCCCCTCGCAGCTGCGCATTCGCCGGACATGTCCGACCGGAAACGGGGCATCGACATGTGCCCTTTTCGTGATGTCCGCAAAAAACTGTTCCTTCAGGCGCCCCCCCTCACCAGAACCGTATACGCAGCAGACGGACAAACATTAACACCGCATCCCGTACACCGACCCGGGAATCCCCGCGGTTTTCCCAGACTGTCGGCACTTCGACGATATGATATCCCGCCGAACGGAGGCGCCATAACAGCTCGACATCGAATTCAAACCCACCTGACCGCATAAGAGGAAGCACGCGGTCGAGCGCCTCTCGCCGGAACGCCTTTGCACCGCACTGAGTATCCCGGAACGGGAGCCCGAACAGTACACGGACAAATCCGTTGAAAACACGGCTCTGAAACAGCCGCGACAGCGTCTGGCGAACCGGCACTTCGGCTCCGGCAACCCAGCGTGAGGCGATGGCGCCGTCCGTTTCCGAAAGCGCATCGAACAGACGCTGCATCTCGCCGGCGGATGTCGATGCGTCGGCGTCCATAAACCCGATAAAGGGTGTTTCCGCCAAGCGCATCCCCTGCATCACTCCTCCCCCCTTGCCAAGACGGGTCGAAAATTCACGGCAGGTAATATCCCGTTTTCGGTGATCCAGTGAACACGCCCGCACAAGGGCGGCGGTTTTATCCGTCCCGTCGCAGATGACAATGACACGGCCTTCAAATGTCCGAAGCTCATCAAGAAGGCGCGGAATGCGTTGTGCCTCGTTGTATGCAGGGATGACGAGCGTGCAGTCGCGGGGATCAACCGGAGGCCGGGTCTGCAGAGATGTCGGCTCAGTCATTAAGTTTCTCGACGATCATCTCGGCAAACCGCTCCGCAGCAGCTGGTCCGCTGGCGGTCACAAGATCAAGGTCGGCAACGACAGGCATTCCGACGAGTTTTGCCCCGCCGCGCTCCATTTCCACGACAGATGCGGGAGTTCTGAACACGGTCGCCTGCCGCTCCGTCAGGATACCTGCCTGTGCGAGAACCACCGGTGAGAGGCAGATTGCCGCCACCAGTTTTCCCGTCTCAAAAAACATGCGCACAAGCGCCTGCAGCGGTTCATTATCCCAGAGGAAATCCTGCGATCCCATGCCGCCGATAACCACAATGCCGTCATAATCGTCTGTCTTCTCTGTTGCATCCTGAATGGTGAGCGTCGCCTCGGCCTCCCCGCCCATCATGCCTGTGCATGTGCCGGTCCGTGTAGACGCCATATCATATTCAATATCCTCCTTGCCGAGGATATCACAGGGGACGAACAGCTCCTCGTCCCGGAACCGCTCCGGTGCGATGATGAAGAGGATTTTCATGATAATAGAGTGGAAAGCCATGAAAGAAGAAGATTTTTATCAGCAGAATTTCATTCGAAACGCGGACGGCATGTACCGAAGCCTGTCGAATTAATTGCCCAACGGTAGCGGTCGGATCCTCCTACCCGTGCTTCTCCACGTGCCAGCGGAGCTCCGTACCGGGACGGTAGTGATCCGCAATCTCGAGCGCCACCGCTCTGAGCTTCGCGTGTTCCCGAAGGCAGCTCTCCGGGATGTCGCCATTCCGCAGGATGGCGGAGCTGTTTTCAACGAGCTGAATGAGTTCCGTTGCTATCAGGGCGTTGAGCCAGAGAAGATCGCGGAGCATTGCCGCTGTATCGTCATACGGCGGGGGTGCCGGCGGGCCGGGATGGCGTAGCCCGGTTGATACCTTTTCCATGACAAGGAGGTATCCGCCGGAGGATTTTTCTTTTTTGGTTCATCTTCCGTCCTGAACGGTTCCGGTTCACGGGGTGGCGGGTCTGAGTCCGGGGAGCACGTCCATGCCGGGACGGCCCGCCGAATACTCCTGAGCGGGAAGAAACCTTCTTCGTCGCCGCCGCAGAATTGTGAAACGATGGGTGCCGGGTATCTTGATGAAATAGCAGAGCGTGGACGGGATGTAAATCCATTCTTTGTCATGGCCGGAATCGAGATCGTCTCCTATGGAAGCGGTGAAGCCGAACTTTCCATGACGGTCACACCCGCCATGCGAAACGGGGTCGGGTGGCTGCAGGGCGGTATGTTCGTTGCACTCTGCGACGAGGCGATGGCTCTCGCCCTCTACACGAAACTCGAAAAGGGCGAATCAATAGCGACGGTCTCGGAAACAACCTCATTTCTCCGGGGTGTCAGGGAAGGTACAATCCATGCCAGGGGACGTGTTATCAGAAAAGGGCGCCGTGTTGCGTTCACCGAGGGCGAGGTGTTCATCCCTGACACGGAGCAGTCGCTGCTCTCAAAAACGAGTGCGTCGTTTGCCGTGTTGCAGTAGGATACGTCGAATGCCATGCCTCCCTGAAAGGTGGCGCGGTGGCAGGCGACGATTCACACCTCAAGGCTCATGTGTGTCCGGCGCATACTATACTGTCAAGCAGAAACGTTCAGGTATTTGACAAGGGGAGAGGGCGTATTGAAATATATAGTTGTAACCGGCGGCGTAATGAGCGGTCTTGGTAAAGGCATCACTACCGCATCCATCGGCCGCCTGCTGAAAAACCGGGGTTACCGGGTCACTGCCGTAAAAATCGACCCGTACCTCAACATCGATGCAGGTACGATGAATCCCGCGCAACACGGCGAGGTATTTGTGCTCGACGATGGCGGTGAAGTCGACCTTGATCTCGGCAATTATGAGAGATTTCTCGATATAAACCTCAGTTCCGATCACAATATCACCACCGGCAAGGTGTACCAGACCGTCATTGAAAGAGAACGGCGCGGAGACTTTCTGGGAGGAACCGTCCAGATCATCCCTCACATTACCGATGAGATCAAGGATTCGATTTCGCGGGCTGCGCATAAACTGCTTAACGGCAATCGTGAAGCCGACATCTGCCTCGTGGAAGTGGGCGGAACGGTGGGTGACATCGAGAGTATGCCGTTTCTCGAAGCTGTCCGACAGATGCACGGGGAACTTCCCGCGAACGACATGGTGCTCGTGCATGTGACCCTCGTGCCCGTCGACACAATGGGAGACCATAAGACAAAACCCACGCAGCACTCTGTCAAGGCACTCAGGGAACTCGGCCTTGCACCCGACATCATCGTCGCACGGAGCGATAGTATCATCTCCGCCTCAACGAAGAAGAAAATTACCGCCTTCTGCGATGTGCCGCAGCGTGCTGTAATCTCCGCCATTACCGCTCCCGACATCTACCAGGTTCCCATGGAGATGGAGAAGGAAGGGCTCGCGGATGTCGTCACCGATTACCTGAGCCTGGAAACACGCGAACCCGATACGGAGTGGTACCGGCTTGTTTCCAAAGAATACACAAACAGGGTCACGGTCGGCATCGTAACGAAGTACGGCATCGAGGATGTGTACATCAGCATCAAGGAGGCGCTGAAACACGCTGGCAGGTCGCTCTCGATCGAAGTGGACATCCGGTGGTTCGACGCCGAGTCATTTGAACCGGGTGAACTTGCAGAGGTCGACGGCATACTCGTGCCCGGAGGGTTCGGTAAACGCGGAATCGAGGGTAAAATCAAGGCAATCGAGTATGCCCGCACATCAAAAAAACCGTATCTTGGCCTCTGTCTCGGTTTTCAGCTTGCCGTGATCGAGTATGCCCGCAATGTGCTCGGATGGGGCGATGCGACGAGTGAAGAAATGGGTGAGGGGACCCATGTCATCGCCATACTGCCCGAACAGGAAGACGTGCATATGCTCGGGGGCACAATGCGCCTCGGCAACTGCACCATCACATTAAAGGAGGGAACACTTACCCGGCGCCTGTACGGTATGACGGAGATCGTCGAACGACACCGGCACCGCTATGAAGTCAACCCTGAATATATCCCGGATCTTCGTGAAGCAGGATTGGTCTTTTCAGCGAACTGTGGCATGCGTATGGAGGCGTGTGAAATAGACGAACACCCCTTCTTCCTTGCGACACAATTCCATCCTGAATTCAAGTCACGGCCGACCAATCCTTCACCGCCGTACATCGGCTTCGTTCAGGCATGCCGGACTAACCGGAACAGCGCATGATATGAGGGAGACGAAAATGGTAAATGTCACAAAATTCATCGATGAAGCGGTTCAGAAGATCAGGGCTGCTGCGGGGGACGAAAAAGTAGTCATGGCGCTATCGGGGGGTGTCGACAGTTCAGTATGCGCAGAACTCGCAAAACGCGCAATCGGTACCAACCTGAAGCCGATTTACGTTGATACCGGCCTGATGAGGAAAGGCGAGAGCGAGCGCATATGCGAGCTCTTCTGCGACATCAACCTTACAATGGTGGATGCTGCGGACGAATTTTTTTCCGCGCTCGAAGGTGTGACCGATCCCGAGGAGAAACGTAAAATTATCGGTGAAAAATTCATCAGAATTTTTGAGCGTGAAGCACGAAAAACAGATGCGAAGTATCTCCTGCAGGGCACGATCTACCCTGACCGCATCGAAAGTGAGGGAGGAATCAAGAGCCACCATAATGTCGGCGGGATGCCGATCCATATGGATTTTTCAGGCATTATCGAACCGCTCGAAGACCTCTATAAGGACGAAGTGCGCGACGTTGCGGGAGGCCTCGGCCTTCCCCGTGAAATCCAGCACAGGATGCCTTTTCCGGGGCCGGGGCTGGCGGTGCGGGTGCTCGGGGAGATCACTCCGGAAAAGGTGGGGATCATCAGGGAGGCGAATGCAATCGTCGAACAGGAACTCGTCGAGCAGTTTGCTCCGTGGCAATGCCTTGCAGCCCTCATCGGGCTCGGCACGGGAGTGAAGGGAGATGTCCGTCTGCACGGCTGGATCGTGGCGGTCAGGGCCGTCCATTCCCGGGACGCAATGACCGCAGATCCGATCGAACTTCCGTGGAACATCCTTCACCGGATTGGATCACGTATCACATCTGAAATCCCGGGTGTCGCACGGGTGGTCTACGACATTACACCCAAACCCCCGGCTACGATAGAGTACGAATAAAAAAAGGCTTTCACATGAACGAAAATCAGGATTATCGGGATCTGGACGCCCGATATTATATGCAGGCATTCGGGCGGAGCCTGAAGCTGGTAAAGGGCGACGGATCGCGGGTATGGGACGCGGACGGGAACGAGTATATCGATTGTGTCGCGGGAATTGCCGTGTGCAGTACCGGGCACTGCCACCCTGCTGTTGTCAGGGCAGTCTGCGATCAAGCACACCGGCTCATACACTGTTCCAACCTGTATTATGTCCCGGGACAGGCGGAATGCGCCCGCAAACTTGTCGAGCTCACAGGAATGAACAGGGCTTTCTTCGTCAACTCGGGCGCGGAGGCGATGGAGGCGGCAATCAAACTGGCACGGGTCAGAACAGGACGGAAGAAGTTTATTGCGTTTGAGGACGGTTTTCACGGCAGGACAATGGGATCCCTTGCAGTCACGCACAAACCCGCAATACGCGAACCGTTCGAACCCCTTGAACCGCAATGCAGCTTTGTTCGGTATGGTGATCCGGGTTCTCTTGAAACGGTTATCGATGATGAAACCGCGGGTGTTGTCGTCGAACCGATCCAGGGTGAGGCCGGGATCATCATTCCTCCCGACGGATTTCTGGAGGGTGTGCGCGAGGCATGCGATCGTCACGGGGCTCTCCTGATTGCGGACGAAGTGCAGACGGGCATGGGAAGAACAGGAAGATGGCTCGGTCTCCATCACACGCGTGTTAAGGCGGACATCGTCACCCTTGCAAAAGGCATCGCAAGCGGCTTTCCGATGGGTGCGATTGTCGCACGGGAAGGGCTTGAATTCAATCGGGGCGAACACGGAAGCACGTTTGCAGGCGGACCGCTTGCCTGTGCGGCAGCCCTCGCCACCATCGGCGTGATTGAAGAGATCCTTCCGTCGATCCCCCAAAAAGCAGAACGCTTTGCAACCCGGCTTTCTGCCCACGACCCCCGGGTCCGCGGGCTGATGATCGGTATCAGTGTTGGTGATACCTGCCCTGCCGTTCAGGAGGCATGCGCCCGCGCCGGTGTACTCGTCAACTGCGCCGGCCATGGCAATCTCCGCCTCGTCCCGCCCCTTATTATTACCAACGACGAGATCGACCGGGTTTGCGAGGTCGTTAATGAAGCACTTGGTTAGGGACATCTTCCGGACGGAGGGGTACGTCTTTGCAACGAAAGCGAGGGAGATCGCGGCGTCGCACGGCCATAAACACCCTGCGCTCCTCGCAAGCAATGAAAATCCGTTCCCCCCTTCTTCACTTGCCCTTGAGGCTGCTTCCCGTGCCCTCTCCACCGTTCAGCGCTACCCCGACGAACGAAATGAGGCACTCCGGGAGGCGCTTACCCATCACTACGGCGGGTACCGGTTCGTTACGGGGGCGGGTATGGACGGAATTATCGAAACGATAATTCGCGTTCTCATCAGTCCGGGAGATTCCGTTGCCGTCAGCCAGCCTACATTTTCCTTCTACGGCATTGCAGCGCGGGCACAGGGCGCCGAAGTCATGCCTGTACAGCGGGATGCGGACTTCACGGTAGATCCCGATACGTTCATACGCGCAGCACGCGGAGCCAAAATTGCCTTTGTATGTTCTCCGAACAATCCCACCGGCAATGCAACGCCCGCTTCCGTGATTGGAGAAATAGCGGAAGGGATTGATGGCATCCTCTTTCTCGACAATGCCTATGTGGAATTTTCCGGCGAGGATTATCTGCCGCTTATGAAGCGCTACGATAACATCCTCATCGGAAGGACTTTTTCGAAGGCTTACGCCCTTGCAGGCCTCCGCATCGGGTACGCCTTCGTGCCGGAGTGGCTCGAACCCTATTACCGGCGTGCGGAAACTCCTTTCGCGCTGAACAGCGTGTCATCCGCAGCTGCGGCAGCGGCCCTCGGGGATCGCGGTCACACGGACGCGATCATCACCCATGTAACTGAATGGCGGGCGAGGATGACAGGAGAGTGCCGCTTCCCTGTTTTCCCGAGCAGTGCGAATTTTATCCTGATTGATGTGGCCCCGATGACCGGAGAAGAGGCCGTAGAGGCGCTTGCGGCGAGAGGAGTCATTGTCCGCTCGTGTTCGAGTTTCCCGGGGCTTGATGACCACTATGTCAGGGTAAGCGTCGGAACTACATGGGAAAACGAGATGTTCCTCACCGAGGTCAACCGTCTATGATGACCTGTATCACCGGAACTCCTGGCACCGGGAAAACCGCGGTGGCGGAGTGCCTTGCACATCGTGGCCACCGGGTCCTGCACATACGGGATACGGTTGAACCGTATGTGCTGGGAGAGGATGATGAACGGGACACTCTTGTCATCGACACCGACCGATGGGCATCCTCGGTTCCCCGGCATGACGGGATTGTCGAGGGGCATCTTGCCCACATGCTCCCCTGTGATGCAGTCGTTGTGCTTCGCTGCCGGCCCGATGAGCTCAGGGTACGCCTTTCCCGCCGGAGTTACGGGGAAGAGAAGATCCGTGAAAACTGTGAGGCGGAAGCACTCGATGTAATCCTTATTGAAACGCTCGATCTCCATCCAAACGGAATGATTTTTGAAATCGATACAACGACAACTCCGATCAGTGCGGTAAGCGATGCGATCGAGGAGTTTATGCGGGGGAAACGCGCACCACACTACGGAAGTGTTGACTGGTCCGCATTTCTGGTGCCATCCCCATGACGCTTGACCGCCTGCGCCCCTATACCGGCCGCCTGTTCCAGCCACTGGTCACGTTTTCCATGCTGCTGGGCCTTACACCCAATACCTGTACAATCATTGCATTTTTCGGAGCCGCAGCAGCCGGTGTCGCATTTTACGCAGGGCATATTGCATCAGGAATAGGATTTGTCATCGTCAATGCAGTTTTCGACGCGATTGACGGGGCACTTGCCCGCGAAATGAATCTTGCCGGACCAAAAGGGGACTTCCTTGACCACGCACTCGACCGCTATGCCGACATCTTCATTATCAGCGGCATTTTCGCAGGCGGGCTGGCATCATGGC
Source organism: Methanoculleus sp. SDB (assembly GCA_001412355.1). NCBI lineage: Archaea > Methanobacteriati > Methanobacteriota > Methanomicrobia > Methanomicrobiales > Methanomicrobiaceae > Methanoculleus > Methanoculleus sp. SDB. The sequence continues at coordinate 60,088 of LKUD01000004.1, read as the reverse complement.
AGATTGGTGTGTTTGCACTCACCGGTGTTTTAATGGCGTCATATCTCGGAACACAGGCGCAGGCAGTCGGAATCGGCCGATTTTATGGTGGATTGCTCGGGCGTGCGGACCGTCTTGCCCTGATCATCTTTGCCGGTGTGCTGGATTGTGCAATACCTGATGGCATATGGGGGATGCACTACCTCGGCTGGCTCCTTGTCATATTCGGTATTTTCGGTCATATTACCGCCATGCAACGATTTGCCCACGCATGGAGGGAGATAGGAAAAGGCGATACAGGATACCGGTAATAAACGGCAGTAGTGTGGTGGCCTTCGGTTCGGGACTGAAAAGATGTCCGGGGCCTGATATGGGAATCAATTTGATAAAACACCATTTATGACATAAATTGTAAAAAATCGCCAGATATCCTTTTTATTTTTCCACTAGGCAAACATTTATGCCCCCCTGTGGTACAGGTTTTGGTGAGTGCCATGACGAATACTGGATGCCATCATCATGCCTATCTTCCTCCGCTGGATGAGAGTGACATGGTAAAAATCTGGGTGATCTCCGCGTTCATCATCCTATCCGGCCTGCTGACAATGATTGCGCAGAACCCGGCAATCACGGTCGCCTATCCGTTCCTTTCCAAGCTGACCCCACATCTTTTCTATATTCCCATCGTGCTGATGTCGCTTTGGTATCCCCGCCGGACACTCCAGTGTGTCGTCATGATCATGGCAGTCTTTGCAGCGGTGGTGACGTATTTCACCATGATAGGCGTTACTGTAGATTTCATCACATCCGGGTTCACCGCGGCGATCTACCTCTGGGTGGTGGCTGCGACATCGACCGTATCTCGCGACGACCCGCTGACCTATGCAAAGTGTCGCAGTTTTGTCGAGAACAGGGCTAGAAGCGGTCTTCTGATCAAGGAATATCTGGGTATGCCGGGAGAGGGGCAGCAGTATCTCCGGCAATCACGTGAATATATCGATGCACTCATTGAAGCGTGCCATTCGCACAACAGGGAAGTACGGGAAAGCGCCGTTCAGACACTGGATCTGATCGGTGAACCGGCAGTTGAACCCCTCATCAGGGCGTTAGAGGATGAGAGCGTGGCCACACGGGAGGCTGTGGCACGGGTACTCGGAACGATCGGGGATACCAGGGCCATTGAACCCCTCATGGAGTCATTGCGTGATGAAAGCCGCCGTGTTCGTGAAGCCGGGGCCCGTGCACTCGCCGCGATCGGCAGGCCGTCGGTGGAACGGCTCATTCAGGGGCTTTCGGACGATGAATGGCATGTGCGGGTCGGATCGGTTGTCGCCCTTCGGATAACCGGCGCTCCCGAGACAATCCCCGACATGATACGACTTCTTTCGGACAGGAGCGTCTACGTGCGCCGCGAGGCGGTAAAAACACTCGGGAGGATCGGTGATGGCAGGGCCGTCCCGCCACTCTGCAGGGTCCTCCGGGAAGATGCCCGGGAAGTACGCATCAGAGCCGCATGGGCACTCGGACGGATTGGTGATGATTCGGCGGTTGACGCGCTGGTCGATGCCCTGTACCATGATACGGAACAGGACGTGCGAGAGCGATCTGCACAGGCACTCGCTTTAATGAGAACCGAACGGGCCAGATCGGCACTGATGTCGGCCGCTCGTGGTGACGAAAATACGCGGGCCGCTGCGCTTGAGGCGCTCGGCAGTATATAATTCTCATTTTTACGGATTCAGAACCACTGGTCCAGTGTCCGCTGCCCGCCGCGTTCCACGATTTTATCCAGCGCGCTCAGGATACGTTCCTCGCTGAAGTCATAGGTTTCGCACAATAATGCACGGATTTCATCGGTATTTGGTTCTCCCCACTGCAGGGAGTACGAGGATGTGCTCGGCGGATCGAGAAAAAACTGCAGGACTGGTTCGAAATCGAATTCAGGTGACTTTTCACTGATGATTTCCGGAAAGCGCCCCTGCCGGACAATTTTCAGCGCGGTTTTTGCACCAATTCCCTTGATGCCGGGATTGAAATCCGTTCCTATAAGGATGCCGATCTTGATGAGGTCCTCGCGTGAAAGAGAGTGTCCCTCGAGGACTTCGCGGAGGATAATACGTTCGGGCCTGACCACGAGAGTCCTCCCCCTCACTTTTCTCCGGGAACTGACCGCCAGATTCCGGACGAGCACCGGAGCACCGAAAAGCAGGGCGTCATAGTCCTGCGAAGCCGCATAGCTGACAACGCCGTCACGTGCCATCGATGCGGCCTGAGCTTCCCCTTCGCTGGGTGCGTCCACGGTCGGAATTTTCATCAGGCGCAGCAGTTCTTTTGCGCTTCCGATGATCTGCGCGTCAATTCGGGAGGAAGAACGCGCCTGCCGGTACGCTTCTTCGGTATCCCCCTCCTTCAGAGCCTGTACCCACCGCTCACCGGCAGCCCGACGCAGTTCCCGTCTTTCCCGGACCGTTTCGGCTTTGAATTCCGGGGGTGCTCCGTCAAAGATAAAAACAGGACGAATTCCCTTTTCAAGGAAATGAATGGTGCGGAAAAAGATGCCTGACAGGTGGGAGGTCACCCTTCCTTCACGATCCATGAGGGGTGTTCCGTCAGGCTGCCTGATAATGCTGAGAAACTGGTACAGTGCATTATGCGCATCGATAGCGGCTATGCCGCCCAGCGAATTCCACTCGACAGGTGTCTTGTGATCCGCCAGCAGATCCCGGATTGCAACTCCCATGCTATCAGATTCGCGAAAATTAATTGGTTTCTTCCGGGGGCATGCGCCGAATCAGCGGTACATCCGCCGGGAGAGGTCGTTCACGATCCCTTCCATGTGGGAAACGGTATTTTCGTACTTCTGACTCATTCCGCTCGAGAGTTCCTCGAGGTTCACCCGCATCGTACGTTCCCGAGAAATGACGCTTTCATCGAGATGACGGATTTTCATAGCAAGGGAGAGAAAGAGGCCGCCAAAGGACAGCATCATCAGTACCGTCGAGATTGCGATGATGAGATCCTGCCACAGGCGCATAACAAGAACAAGCGTCGAGACAACGAGCACTATGGTCAGAACGATATCAATCAGGTATTCCCGAATATCCATGCTTTTAGATGATGACAAACCATTAATTAATCTAACTATATAGTGTGTAGACGGCGAATTGGTTCAATCCACTCCGGACAGTGCCGGCATCACCATAAGAGAAGGTTCCCGAAGAAGGCGAATGTCCGCATGAAGGCGGATACGGATATGCGGCGAGACGTCCTTCATCCCGCATTCTCCCCTCATCTGAGCAAAAACAGACGGAGCAACACAATGGATTTACGAAACAGTGCACCTTTCATCGGGATGCCGCTTCTGCTGATCGCAGTTCAGGCAGGCGCCCTCCTTCTCACTCCGCAGATGCAGAGTGCAGGTATCGCGGCATTCGAAGACCCCGCATCATTCGGAAACACGCTCATTTTTATCGGAATTCTTCTCGGGTTCACACTGATACTGCTCCTGCTGATCCGCTGGGGGGGCAAACGGCTCATCGCCGCGATCATTGCCGCATCGATATTCTTTACCTTCATTTACATCTTCACGGCACTCACGGTGTTCGTGTTCGGCGGTGCGCTGATCGGTACGGTCGCTACGTTTCTTCTTGCCGCATGCGCAACTGCGGTGCTGTACCGCTATCCGGAATGGTACGTTATTGATACGCTCGGCGTACTTATCGCTGCGGGAGTAGCCTCGATATTCGGCATTTCTCTGGAAATCGCTCCGGTGCTCATTCTGCTCGTCCTGCTGGCGGTTTATGACGCCATCTCGGTGTACAAGACACGCCATATGATCGCACTCGCAGAGAACATCGTGGAAATGAAGGCACCGATTCTTGTCGTCATTCCGAAAAGCAGGAATTATTCCTATATCAAGGAAGGGCTTTCACTCGATAAAAGCGAACGGGGGGCATTCATAATGGGGATGGGCGACCTGATCATGCCGTCCATCCTTGTCGTATCAGTGCACGCTTTTCTCGATGCGCCACTCGTCTTCGGGCTCCTGTCTCTTCCAACCGTCGGCACGATTCTGGGATCCCTTGCCGGCCTTGCGGTGCTCCTGTATTATGTCAACCGCGGCAACCCGCAGGCAGGTCTTCCCACCCTGAATGGCGGCGCCATCGCGGGCTTTCTTATTGCGTGTCTTCTGACGGGGAGCTGGGGCTGGATTCCCGGTATCTGAGCAGTAAATCCAGCACATCCGTAATCCCCTCACCCGTTACCGTCGACATGGAGGGGTACCCCTCACCCGGAAAAATATCCGCCTTGTTTACAACGGCCTCCACAGGGACATCCGACGCACCGCGAATCTCGTCGAGGAGATGAATCTGGTCGGCAAGAGGGTATCCGCACGCCTCGCTTGCATCGATAATGAAGAGAATGACATCCGCCACGTGTGTCACCGCACTCATCGCCTGCTGTTCTATCGCGTTGCGTTCTACGGCAGGCCGATCCAGTATACCGGGAGTGTCTACGAACTGAATACGCTCCCGCCCGATTGTGCGATGCCCGACTATTACCTGTTTGGTGGTGAATGCATACCCTGCGATCTCCGGTTCTGCCGAGGAGACGAGCCGTATAAATGAGGATTTTCCTACATTCGGGAATCCGGCGATGACCACGGTAAAAGTATCCTGCACCTCGGGAAGCTTTCTCAGGCTGTTTCGTACATCATTGAGAAAATGAAGATCGGTGTCGACCTGATGTACGATAGAGGAGATCCGGGCGACTGCCCGCCTCCGGAGAACCGCCGTGTCATCCGCATGCCGCATCTCCCGGGCATAGGATCCACCAATCGTCCGGGCCTGCGATGCCGCCCATGCCACCGCCCCAAGGGACTGCTTGATACGGTCGATGCCAAAGAGTATATTGACCGTCTCCCGGTAAAAAGGGGAAAGGGCATCAAAAGATGGAAATTTTCGTACCGTATCGTCAAGTTTATCGAAGACCGCACTGGAGATGCTCCTGACAAACTCTTCGTTGCCCCGATCCTTATTGAGCTTCTCCTTGCGTTTCACTGCCGCCCGGCGAAATGCCCTGTCGAGCACTTCTTCCGCCGTGGGCACCGTAGGGATTTTTTCGAATTCCACGTCCGCACAACCGCATCTATTTATGTAAATCCGGATGATTAATCATTATGGATCTCTCGCTCATCCAGAAGGATATCCTCATTACGCTCATTTCTCTCTATCATAAGCAGTCGCATGCTATAAAAGGGGAGGAGATCGCGGAGGTGTTGCGGCGAAATCCGGGTACTGTGCGCAACCAGATGCAGGCTCTCAAGGCACTCAGTCTTGTGGACGGTGTACCTGGTCCCAAAGGCGGTTACACACCCACGGAACAGGCATATCGTGAACTCAACCTGACATCGTACGAACAGGAATCCGATGTGCCGATTGCAAAGGACGGGAAACTGGTCCGTGGCGTGAATGTTTCAGAAATAGACTTTACTACGATTTGCCACCCGGATGTCTGCCATGCCGTCGTCAAGCTGATTGGAAGCGTCAAACTCTTCAACATCGGCGATATGATCTCGATAGGCCCGACACCCGTGAACAAACTCCTCGTCAGCGGGGAGATCTACGGAAAAGACGAAGTACAGCAGGCGCTTCTTATCACCATTTCCGAGATGATCTCGCTCCCGAAAAAGCACATCAAATCATACATGAGCTCGCCCCTCTATACGCTCCCTGGCGATGCACGTCTGCGCGAGGCGGTCCATCTCTTTACTCTCCGCCATATCCACGGTGCGCCCGTTCTCAGGGGGGACCATCTGGTGGGCATCGTAACACTCAGCGATATTGCGCGGGGCATTGACGGCGGAAAAACACTCGATGCACCGGTTTCTGAGGTGATGACCACCGATGTGGAAACCGCCCCCGCAAACATGAAACTCTTCGAAGTGATCGGACGCTTTAAAGAGCGGGAAATAGGGCGTCTCATCATCGTCGAAGGTTCCAGACCGGTTGGCATACTCACGCAGTCTGATATTATCCGCGTCTTCCCGCTTCTCTGACAGAGCGTGATCAAAAGACGCAAATTCGCCCGCCTTTTGTACAAAACTCGATATTAGAACAATTTAAATAATAGTACATACTCCTTTTTTTTATGAAAAATACTTACTCCCGCAGCCTTTCAAAGAAAAAAGTCATGAGTACCGATGGCATGCTGATCGGAATGATAAAAAATATTCTTGTCGATCTCGATACCGGCCTTGTCGTCGACCTTGTCGTGAAACCGGATCCCACCTTTGACACGGGCGGGTACACGATGGATGGCGATCGGATGTTCATACCGTTTGAGGCTGTCAAAGACATCAAGGACTATATCGTTGTCGACCGCTACCTTTCCAAAAAATAATGTGAAAAGCAGGCCCGCACAAATTCAACAAATCCATCCCCGTACATCTTTTTTGTCACATAATCAGCGGCATCCTTCGTGACCTGCTGCCCGTTTGCCACCGCCCCGCCGATACCGGCGGACCGCACCAGTTCGGCATCGTTTTCGGAATCCCCGATTGCAATAAAATCAGCAGGAGTTAAGCCCATATCGGCAGCAAGCCGGATAAATGCCGATCCTTTGTGTACTCCGGGAGTCTGGAGATGAATGGCAAATCCGGTGTCAAGTACGCGAACATGATGATCCCGAAGCACAGTCCGAACCTCATCGACATCGACGGTTCTCGCAAACGCTACGTCAGCTACCCGGTAATCCGGACTGTACAGTTCAAGTTGGACTCCCTTTTCACCAAAATACGCTTCAAGCACGTGAAACGCCGCCCAGCACAGCGCCTGATCTCCGCAAACACGCGGCTTTCCCTGGAATGTGACACGAAAAACACCGCCGTTCTCGGCGATAATCGTCCCGTCAGTCCCAATCATTTTGCAGAGAATATCAAGGGAGCAGATCGTATTGCCGCTTGCGAGGACGACGGGGACGCCGTTATCGACGAGGGTACGGATTACATGAATGGCATCGGTATTAATCCGGCGTCGGGCGTCGGTAATCGTGCCGTCAATGTCGCATATCAATGCTCGGGGGGACGGGCGGGGCGCTTCCGCCGGACCGCCTTCGGGGTGCTGGTGGCAGGTCATACGGGTTTGAGCCCTGCCTCTTCCACAATAAACGCCGCTTCCCCCTCGGGGAGGCTCGGGCTGTCCACAAGTTTCGCAACTCTTTTTCCGCCCTTGCTCTTCCGCAGGTACACCCGGAACTTGGAGGCATGCCCGACGATATTACCTCCGACCGGCTTTGTCGGGTCCCCGAAGAAGACGGCGGGGTTCGACTGCACCTGGTTCGTGACGAGTGCGACGGCATTGTGCTCTTCTGCAATCTTTGCGATGTCGTACATATGCTTGTTAAGCTTCTGCTGGCGAACCGAGAGCGTTCCCCGCCCCGAGTACTCCGCCCGGAAGTGTGCGGTCAGCGAATCGACGATGAACAGGCGCACCGGCCGATCCGTGTCACGAAGCCCGGCCGCCAGTTCACGGGCACTGTCAAGAAGCAGCATCTGATGATCAGATGTGTATCCCTTTGCTACATGGATATGTTCGAGGAACTCCTCGACGGGAGGAATGTCCCAGTCAATCTCGAGGCCCGCGACCATCTGCGCGATACGTTCCGGACGGAAGGTGTTTTCGGTATCGATATACACGCATGAGGCGGAAAGGCCGCCAAAATCCTCGGGCAGCTGCGCGTTCACCGCCATCTGGTGGGCGATCTGGCTCTTCCCCGAACCGAACTCCCCGTAAAATTCGGAGATCGACTTGGTCTCAAGCCCACCACCGAGCAAGTCGTCAAGCTCGGGTACAAGCGTCGAAAGTTTCCTCACCTCCTTCCGCTCCTCGAGTACCACTTTTCCCGTCTTGAAGCCGCCGATATCGGCCATCTTCCGGGCTTCCCGGATCATCTTCTTTGCGGTTGCTTCGCCGATTTCAGCCGCTTCGGCAAGATCGGAATACGACGCCGTCGCAATGCCCTCGATGGTCGCATACCCCGCCTCGCGCAGTTTGTCGGCGGTTGTCGGCCCGACACCAGGCAGGTCTTCGAGATCAATTTCTCCCATGGTCGTTGTACCTCTCGTAATTCAATTACATATCACTTTCCAAAACGGCATATTACAGTGGCGGCGCGGGGGGTGAAAGTGTTCACATCGGAGCCTTTCCGAGAATCCGGGCGATCCGCTCCTTCAGGAGAGCCGGATCAATCACGGCTCGGGTGCACGTACCGACAGTTATGCGGTTCTGTGAGCGGCGGCCGGTTACATGCACGTCGGCTCCCGGCGCCAGCGGCGTGTCCAGAAGGAAGGCGGTCTCCCCGTCATCGATACAGAGCCCAAGGGCAGTGTCGATGACAGTACCCGTAAACGTCACCGGCTCGTCGTCCGTCATGACTACCCGGATGGCGCTTCCCCACCCTATATGCAGTTCGCATTCGCCTGATTTCGCCTGCTTCACGGGTGCATTGAAAATCTCCACGGTGTCACCGGGCGCAAACGAAAGCAGGGCGTGCTCCCCCCAGAGGACCACCGGCACGACGGTCCCGCCCGAACCAATAGCGATATTCCGGACACGGGAACGTGTCCCCTTCCGCGTCTCGAACTCCCGCTGCTGACGGACCGCGACCACCTCCCCTGCACTGCATACGGGCTTTCCCTCCGCGATCATGCCCGGCGGTGTAAACGGCACCGTGATCTGCAGGTCGGCGGCCTGAACACCAGCCTGTTCCCCGAGGCTGTACTCCCTCGCGCCTGTGCGGGGATTCGGGACAGCACCTTCGATGCGCACCGTGTGCCCGGATGCATGAGACAGGTGCTCGAAAAGCGGGGGATGCCAGCAGACAAGGCGTGCAGTCCCGTCCGCATCCCCGACAATGACGTCGATCCGTTCCCCGGTGGTGCCGTCCCGCCGGGTGTATGTCTGCACCTCACCCGCAAAGAGGACGCGGACGTCAAGGGTCACCCGATCGGCATGCGTCACCTCCCCTGACCCCGCATCCTCCCGCGTCGCAATGTCGCACGCGGCCTTCTGGAGATCAACGACCTGGACCTCGGCGGGAGAACGGAGCCTTCCTGCGATCTCAAGCACATCCCCGGGAGCGATTTCGGCCACGGCACCCGCCCGCTCATCCCAGAGAAGAAGGGTGATCTCGCCCGTTTCGTCGCCGACCCGCACACGGGCGACACACCCCTGAGTACCGTCCGGCCGGTCAAATATCCGCGGTTCGGAAACGGCAAGCACTTTGCCGAAAAAACAGGCGAGGCTTGCATCGGATGCCAGCTTCGCGATCAGGCGGTGTTCGCGGCCTGCTGCTCTGACGACGAGCATCGCCGCAGTCTGCTCGTCAAGCAATCCTCCCGATGCCTCGATCGTCTCCCCGATGAGCCGCTCATACTCCTCAAAGGAGTAGAGATCATCAACGAGCGCGTAATGCAGGCGCACCCGGCCATCCTCCAGGTTTTAGTCCTGCCATGGCGGCGTACGCATCGTGCCGGTGAGATCCGCGACGGTCTCCCCGCGGCGCATCAGTGCGGCCCGTCTGCCATTCACCAGTACCTCAGGGCACCGGGGCCTGCTATTGTACTGCGACGACATGGAGAACCCGTATGCTCCGGCATCGAGGACTGCGATCAGGTCTCCCGCCGTTACGGCGGGCAGCCGGCGATCCGAAGCAAGGATATCTCCCGTTTCGCAGATCGGTCCCGTGACGGTATACTCGGCGGCGGGAGGGGCGTCCGCACGGTTGGCAACCACAACCTCATGCCATGCATCATAGAGCACCGGACGGGCAAGCAGGTTGAATCCGGCGTCAACGTTCACAAACGTCTTATGCGACTGCTTGACGGAATTGACTCCGGTAAGGAGGACGGTGGAATCTCCGACAAGATACCGCCCGGGCTCGACCCAGAGTTCGGGGGTGATCCCGCACCGGTTAATCGCCTCAAGGAACACCGGCATCACGGCGTCTGCATATTCCTCGGGTGTGGGAGCAACATCGCTCGAACGGTGGTACGGGATCCCGAGCCCGCCCCCGATATCGAGAAAAGCCAGTTTTATACCGAGATCCGTGACATCCCGCGCAACTTCCGCCATCACGCCGGCGGCCCGGGCAAACGGCAGGACATCGAGGATCTGGGATCCGATATGGCAGTGCATCCCGGCCGGGCGGACATGCTCGCAGGCAAGGGCCTCCCGGTACGCGTCGAGGATCCGATCCGCGGGAATCCCGAACTTACTCGTCCGGAGCCCCGTCGCGATCTTCGGGTGGGTGGGCACTTCAAGGGCCGGATTGACACGGAATGCAATCTCGACCGTTTTTCCGGCAGCCGCGGCAGCCGCATCGAGCTGGTGAAGCTCGTCGATCGAATCGATCGACACGCGAATCCCTTTCGCGGCGGCAAGCGCGAGATCGGCAGGGCTCTTTGAGCTGCCGTTGAAGAGCAGCAGGCGGGGATCCATCCCCGCCGCAAGTGCGAGATCAAGTTCCCCAGCAGAGAACACATCGGCGCCGGCCCCCTGTCGGGCGAGCGACCGGAGAATGGCGAGGTTGCCGTTCGCCTTAGCCGCATACAGAACCTGCACGGCAGGGTAATGGCGTTTCAGGGCCGATGCAAAGCGGGTGAAATTCCCGATGATCCGCATCTCGTCCGTGACGTACAGGGGAGTGCCGTATTCTTCTGCAAGGCTGACACAGTCATGCCCTCCGATATGCAGGTGCCCGTTTTCGATGGTGAGGTGGGACGGGAGGTTCAGAATGCAAGCCCCCTCATGCGCTCGAGCGCCTCTTTTATCCGCTCCACCGATCGGGTGATGGCAAACCGGACGTATCCTTCCCCGTGGGTCCCGAACCCGACGCCGGGAGTGACGACAATGCCGGCTTCGTTCAGCATCCGTGCCGCGAACGCCATGCTGTCCGCAACAGGCATCCAGACATAGAAGGTCGCCTTCGGCATCGGAACATCGAACCCAAGTTCCCGCAGCCCCCCGACAAGCAGGTCACGCCGCTCCTGATAGACCCGGCAGGCATCGGCGACACACTGCTGCGGACCGGTGAGTGCCGTGATCGCCGCCCTCTGGATGGCATCGAACGCTCCCGAATCGACATTCGTCTTGACACGCCCGAGCCCCGCAATGATATCCGCATTGCCTGCCGCCATCCCGATTCGCCATCCCGTCATGTTGTAGGTCTTTGAGAGAGAGTGCATTTCAATGCCCACCTCTGCCGCACCGTCAACCTCGAGAAATGAAAGCGGCCTGAACCCGTCGAAGGCGATCTCCGAGTATGCATTGTCATGAACGACGACAATATCGTGTTCCCGGGCGAAATCCACCACCTCGGCAAAGAAAGCCCGGGATGCAACGGCGGCGGTCGGATTGTTCGGGTACCCGAGAAACATCAGTTTTGCCTTCTGCAGCACATCGGAAGGGATGTCATCAAGCACCGGCAGAAACGCATGCTCCGCTGTGAGGGGCAGTTCGTGCATAGTTCCCTCGGCAAAGAGCGTCGATGTCCGGTAAACCGGGTACCCCGGATCGGTGGCAAGCACATAATCGCCGGGGTTGACGAACGCCTCGGGGATGTGCGCGATGCCCTCCTTGGATCCGATCAGGGAAAGAACCGCGGTGGCGGGATCGAGGTCGACCGAAAACCGTCCGGAGTACCATTTCGCAACTGCCTCGCGGAACGCATACATCCCCGTGTAACTCGGGTAATGATGGGTGGCGGGATCGCGGGCGGCAGTACAGAGTGCCTCGACGATATGGGGGGGTGTCGGGAGATCGGGATCGCCGACACCGAAGTCGATAACATCCACACCCTGACGCTGTTTTTCTGCTTTCATCTCATCAATTCGTGCAAAAAGATACGGAGGGAGATGATCCAGGCGTTTGGAGTACATCACAAATATTCGTTGAACGCCACGGCACATTAACATTCACACAGACGCAGGAAAAACCCCGGAATCGTCCGTATCTATTTTTGGGAGAACGCCCAAACCTCACGGGAGGGAGGGCGAGAGGAAACGTGATGGACGAACATCCGGCACTACGCATCGAAGGGGAGATGGTAACAAGGTTCATGGATCACGTCATCCGGGAGGACCGATTCCGGATTCATCTCAACGGAGAACTGTTCATCGAACAGATAGCCAGCCGCGGCCACCTTGCCGAGCTCGGCGCAGGACTGGTTATATCGGAAGGGCTTGCCGATTCGGTGGAACGGGTGGATGTGCGGGGGGACGATATTTACGTAGAGGCGGATGTGCGCAGGGATCGGGAGCTTGAATACCGGACCTGCGGAGGATTCGGCCTGAAATCGCCTCCGAAACACGTGTATTCTTCCCTGACCGCCACACCCGCGGAAATCATTAGGGTTACGCGTGCTATTGAATCGGATACATGGCGAAAGACCGGCGGGGTGCACTGCTCGGTGCTGTATTCACAGGGTGAAATCCTCGCTCGGATCTCCGATATCGGTCGGCACAATACGGTGGATAAGGTGATCGGGCATGCCGAGCTCAACGGCATCGACCGCTCGCTCTGCTGTATCGGCTGCACGGGAAGGCAACCGGCAGGCATGGTAGCAAAGGATGCAAACGCCGGCATTCCGATCGTAATTTCCCGCGCCGCATCCACCAATCTCGGTATCCTCACCGCCGAGGAAACCGGGATTACCCTGATCTGTTTTTCCCGAAACGGCAGGTTTACCATCTATAGCAACCCTCAAAGGATTCTGGGAATAATGAAGGAGGATACGGGCATAACCGGAGGGGGAGAACAAATATGACTGATAAGCAGATACCGGCGGGTACAGGCCTTGTCATGCTCGGGTGTCCACAGATCCCAATCCAGACAAGTGCGGCGCTCTACCTTGTGCACAGGCTCAGAAAAGCCGGAATCGCCACAACCGTCGCGGGTACGAAAGCCGCCCGCTCCCTCCTTGAAGTTGCCGACCCGGAGCGGGCGTATCTCGACGAAGTGATTGATCTTGATGCGTGCATCGGAATGGTGGCGGAGCATGAGCGTGATTTTGACCTCTGCTTCGTTTTCGTCCATAACGATGCGGGAATTGCCTACAGCGCAAGCATGGCGGCAATGTCGGGGGGAGGGGTCTATGCCGTGATATTCGGAGGGTCTGCCGAGGAGATACTCGCACAGATGGATGAGATCCCCTGTGAAAAGATCATCGCGAAAGGGAGCCACAACCCGCTGCCGATGAAGAGAAAACTTGACGAGGTGCTGCAATGGGTTGTATCGAATCGCTGAAATACGAGATTCTCGAGCGGCAGGTCTCGTTTCGGGAGGCCGCAGAATACATACGGAAACACATGCCCGAGAGATACGTGGTGCCTCCGGGATACCGCATGTTTGACATTCACATTATCGGAGTCCCTCCCATTCTCATCGGTGTGGAGGGCGCGACGCTCGTATTTCCCTATACAAAACCCTGCCACGGTACGTTTCTCCTGAAGCTGGAAAGCACTGAAGAAGCGGATCGCCTCAGAAAAGCGGGCAAAAGGGTATAGTACTTTCGGGAGCCCCCCGTTATCCGGGTCCGCGATGGAAGTGTCCGGCGGTGATACCGCCAATCGCACACGCCATCACCTTTTTTTTGAGTGCAGCGAGGAGATCGGTGAGATCAGCGGATGCATCGACCGTATGCCCGATTGCCTCACGGTACGCAGCCGAAACCGTCCGCGCATACACCCCGGTCCGGTGCCGTACATCTACGGTGAACGTATCGCACGCAGTTGAGAGCAGCTCCGGCATCACATCGATCAGGCATGTTTCCCGTGCATTGAGAATGTGTGTGCGGCATTCGCCATCGATATAAACCGGAAAGAGATGATCCCGGCTGTCCCTGATACCGAACCAGTCGGCACCGCCATCTGCCCACGAATCACCCATATGGGTCCTCATCAGGCAGTCCTCAGCGACCATCACCTCCACGGCACCGTGGACGATGAGCTCGAAGGCAGGATAGGGGCTGGCGGTGCGGGCGCGCAGAACGAGGGCCCCAACCCCGCGTCCTGACAGCTCCTGAGAGAGGGTGAGTGACCTGAACCGGCGGGCAAGACAACCGGCGGCACGATGGTTGAAGACGTTCAGTCCGGCGCCGCCAAAGAGAGTGATATCAGGCGCATGCCGGAGAATCGTCTCCCCGTCCCCCTGCCCTTCGGCCATCACGCCGACAACCGCCTCGGGGAGACTTCGGTCCAGAACGCGGGTTGCAAGCGAGCGGAACCCCGGGCCGGTGATACGGGGCCATTTCCATATACATTCCGCACCCGCATCATGGCAGTGGACAGCCATATCATCCAGTATGCCGACCAGCGCTTCTTCAGAACCGGCTGTCCCGCACGGTCCCACGAGGGGTTCGAAATATATCCGGCGGCACCCGCCCGCAACCGCCCCACGAACAGTCTCCGGCGTATCGGCGTACGCGGCAAGCACGGGGGCGGATGGCCGCGGTTCAGCCCGGAGCTTCTCCCGGAGAGTTTCAAGAACGGCGCTGCTCCCCGATCGCGCCGCAACTTTCGCCGGAGACGAAGGAAGGAACGATGCAATAAGCGCTTCTTCCGCATGTTGCAGGAACCTGCGCCTGAGGCTGTTGATCTCCCCGACAGGCGCGAACAATCCTCCCGGATAGTCGATCTTCAGCCGGCGGACCCGAAACTGAGTACCTCCGGTGCGTTTCAGGAGACTCCGAATCTGTACTTCTTCGAGAGGGCTGCTCCGTGCCGGTTCCCAGGTCCTGTCCCCGTATACCGTCACACCGGTTTGCCTCCCGGTCATACCGACCACCCCTTCCAGCACGGGAAGGCCCTCATCGAACCAGAGATGCATATCAACCGGAAGGAAACGGCTGCTCCCCTGAACAAGAATTCGCTGAGCGCGCTGCGAGAGTGATGCGCTACTGGTCAGCGACACCGGACTCCCCGGCTCCACCTCCTGCGGCACTCTGAGACCGAGTGTCCCGTCTCGCGCAAAAAAAGGTGGCTTGATCACGAACCCCGTATCCTCGCGCCTCTTTCCCCACGCATGCACGACAATCCCGTCACCCGGCTCAGGCACGATGCCTCCAAGAGTGATAACCGCCTCACCGCGCCGCCGGTCATACTCCCTGATACGGCCGATTGCCACTCCGCGATTGTCCGGCCTTTCGGGGCCGATAACGGAAAGGCCGCGCTCTCCCATCAGGTACCCGCCCGTAAACGAGCGGTTAAATGCAAGGGCCAGATTCCGCATATCGTCTTCCGATGGGGTCCAGGTTCCATCGGCGATCCCGTCAAGGGCCCGCCGGTATACATCGACGACAACGGCAACGTATTCGGGAGACTTCATCCTCCCTTCGATCTTGAGCGAGGCCACCGGTGCGCGGACGATGCGGGCGAGGTACGGGTAGAGGGCGAGATCACGGGTGGAGAGCAGGTACGGATCTGAAAGCCGGATGTTTTGCACGTTTTCCGGCCTTCCGGCAGCGTCCGTTAACCCTGCAACAAGCGAATACGGCTTTCTGCAGGGCTGGGCACAGGTGCCCCGGTTTCCGCTTCTTCCGCCGACGAGGGAGGAGAAGAGACACTGGCCCGAATAACAGTAGCAAAGAGCGCCATGAACAAATATCTCAATTCCTATGGCATTTTCGCGACACAGGGTTCCAATACGCTCGATTTCCTCAATCGGGCATTCACGGGCGAGTACGACACGCGACATCCCCATCTCCGATGCCCGAAGCACCCCTGCAGCGGAATACACCGTCATCTGGGTGGAGGCGTGAAGAGGCAGATCGGGAACTACGTCCCGGGCAATCGATACGACGCCCGTGTCCTGCACGAGCACCGCGTCAACACCCAGCTCATACAGCCGGAGCAGGTACTCAACAACATCGGGCAGTTCGTCATCACGCACAAGAGTGTTCGCCGTTACATATACCCTGACATCCCGCCCGTGGCAGAATCTCACTGCCCGGGCCAGTGCTTCGTCATCGAAATTCACGGCATAACGGCGTGCCCCGAACATCCTTCCCCCGAGATAGACGGCATCGGCACCGGCGGAGACCGCGGCATGGAGTGCTTCCGGAGATCCTGCCGGAGCGAGAAGTTCGGGAAGAGCGGGTCGGTTCACACGCACCTATGGGACGGCGGGACCGATTAAGGATACGATGGATGGAGCGGGCCACATGTATAAGAGTGAAGATACTCCATTTCCCTGTAAGGTGGAATTGCAGTATGGAAGAGATGAACCTCCTCGAAACGGTCCGAAAACAGATCTGCACCTGCTCGGTCGACCTTCGGCTCACCCCGAATGTCGAAGCGCTGCTGAAAAAACCCATGCACGAACTGCATGTATCGCTCCCGGTCAGGATGGACGATGGTACGATCCAGACATTTCAGGGATTCCGTGTTCAGTACAACAATGCACGGGGACCGGCAAAAGGGGGAATCCGATTTCATCCGGATGAGACGATCAACACCATCCGCGGTCTTGCAGCAATTATGACATGGAAATGCGCACTCCATGACCTTCCGCTTGGCGGCGCGAAAGGGGGAGTTATCTGTAATCCCAAGACGATGTCCCGGGGGGAGCTCGAACGCCTGAGCAGAGCGTACATGCGGGCGATCTGCCGCTTCATCGGGCCAGGTCGTGATATACCGGCGCCCGACGTCTATACGAACCCCCAGGTAATGGCGTGGATGATGGATGAGTACGCTTCGATAACCGGATATACCGAATTCGGTGTCATTACCGGAAAACCTGTCACTCTCGGTGGATCAGAGGGGCGCGACGACGCCACGGCCCGGGGAGGCTGGATCGCAATCCGCGAAGCAGGAAAACACCTCGGCATTGATTTTGCCATCAGGGAAACCGCAGCAGCGATGGAGATGCCTGTTACGGATACAACCGTTGCGGTACAGGGATTCGGAAATGTCGGTTACCATGCCGCCCGGCTTGCCGGTGAGATGGCAGGATGCCGGGTGGTGGCCGTATCGGACAGCCGGGGCGCCATTTATAATCAGGAGGGACTCGATCCGGACAGCGTCATGGAATATGAGAAAAAAACCGGTTCGGTGACAGGATACCCCGGTGCGTCTGCGATGACCAACGAAGAACTGCTCGAACTCGATGTTGATATCCTGATTCCCGCAGCACTTGAAAACGTCATCACCGCGAAAAACGCCAGCAATATCAAAGCGAAGATACTCGCTGAATTCGCAAACGGCCCGACTACGCGGGAAGCGGAAGACATTCTCTCCCAAAACGGCATCCATATCATTCCGGACTTCCTCTGCAACGGCGGCGGTGTGATCGTATCATACTACGAGATGGTGCAGAATTATAATATGGACCACTGGCCGGCTGCGGAGGTTCGCCGCCGTCTCGACGACAAGATGACGGCTGCGTATACTGCGGTATACACCATGGCGCGGACCCACAGCGTCCCGATGCGGCAGGCAGCGTATACAATCGCACTCCAGCGCGTCATCCGGGCGATGGAGGACAGGGGATGGGTGTGAGAGGAAAAAACCGCAATCGACCAGAACATAATATTTATGTATGAGGATACTGTGATGTATCGAATGGAACCGACCATTCCAGGATGTGATGACAATGGCTGTCTGGAAATGTAAAAAATGCGGATACCTCTATGACGAGAGTATTGGTGATGCAAAAACGGGTGTTCCGGCAGGGACGAAGTTCGAGGATCTCCCCGCCGACTGGGTATGTCCGCGCTGCGGTGCCGAGAAAAACCAGTTCATGAAGAAAGGGAATGCCTGAAAAGGAGACGGTCGTGTGAAGAGGATGAAGTGCAGTGTCTGCGGACACGTATATGACCCTATGAAAGGAGATGAAGGAGTACCGGCCGGTACCGACTTTCTCGATGTTCCGGCCGACTGGACCTGCCCGGTATGTGGTGCAGCAAAGCATAAATTTCAGGAACTGACGTAACATGCCGGCACGTGAAATAGCATCGGGCATCTTTGCCGTCGGAGTGATTGACTGGGACCGGACACTGTTTGATGAACTGATCCCCCTCCCTGACGGCACAACCTATAATGCCTACCTTGTAAAGGGCAGCGAAAAAATCGCACTCATCGATACTGTCGATCCGACAAAGGAGGAGGAATTTGTCCTCAATCTTGTCCGTTTGGGTATCGGCGCCATCGATTACATCATCATAAACCACGCCGAACAGGACCATTCCGGATCACTTCCGATGATCCTCGAGCTCTTTCCGATGGCGACCATCGTATCAACCGCGAAATGCAGGGAGCTGCTCGTGAGCCTGCTCGGTATTCCCGATATCCGCTTTAAAACCGTCGAAGACGGCGATACGATTGATCTGGGCGGGAAAACGCTGGAGTTTCTCCATACGCCATGGGTACACTGGCCGGAGACGATGCTTACGTATGAACGGGAAAGCAAAATACTGTTTTCCTGCGACCTCTTCGGATCCCATTATGCAACGAGCGACCTTTTCCATAGCGACGAAAGTGCCTGTTATGAACCGGCAAAACGGTATTATGCCGAGATCATGATGCCATTCCGGGGAAGTATCAGGGGGTATCTCGATCGGCTCGCGACGTACGAGATCGCCGCCATCGCCCCGAGCCACGGTCCGGCATACGGGCGGCCTGCGTTTATCCTCGACGCATATCGCGACTGGACCTCGGACGAGGTGAAAAACGAGGTCGTCATACTGTATGTCTCTATGCACGGATCCACCCGGAAGATGGTTGAGTATCTGACCACTGCACTGATAAAGCGGGACATCACCGTCAGACTCTTCAATGTCACGGTTGCCGATATCGGCAAGGTTGCGATGTCCCTTGTTGATGCGGCAACCATCGTGGTCGCTGCACCGACTGTCCTTTTCGGCCCCCACCCCCGGATGGTTGCCGTCGCATACATCGCGGGGGTGCTCAGGCCGGGAGTGCGCAATGCCGCCATCATCGGTTCCTACGGGTGGGGAGGAAAGACTGTCAAGGTGCTGGGTGACTTGCTTCAGGGTATCAAGGCGAATATGCTCGAGCCTGTCTATACACAGGGCCTTGCAAAGGAAGACACGCTCAAAAAGCTCGACCAGCTTGCGGACGAAATCCTTAAAAAGCATAAGGACGACAGAATCGTGTAATCCTACGGGAGGATATCATGACAAAAATCCTTGAATTCTATATGTGCGGCACGTGCGGAAATGTCGTAATGATCACTCATACCGGTGAAGGAACGCTCACCTGCTGCGATCAGCCGATGAAACTGCTTGAGGAGAAGACCGCGGATGCAGGGAAGGAGAAGCATGTCCCGGTGGTCGAAAAGACTGCGTCTGGCATCAGGGTAAAGGTCGGAGAAGTACCTCACCCCATGATGAAGGAGCATTATATCCAGTGGATATCTGTTAAAAAAGACCGTAATTTTTATATCCATGCCCTCCGCCCCGGAGAGGCACCGGAAGCCGAATTCCCCGTTCAGGATACTGATGTGAAATCGCTTATCTATTGCAACGTCCACGGCCTCTGGACAAATAAAAAATAATACCTCCTTTTACTGCAACGAATACCCCCGATTCTCCCCTTCCCGGAATTCAGAAATGATTGTTTTGCCGATACCATGCACACAGAAACACCGCCTTCCGCACATTTCGAAGATGTCATCGCCCGTTCTGATGTAATTTTCACAATCGGCGTTGCGGGTGACAGTGGATCCGGAAAATCCACGTTTTCAGGAGCAATCCGCGAAATGTTTGCACCCAATCTGGTCAGCACTATAACGCTCGACGATTATCATCGTCTTGACAGGAGCGCACGAAGAGCCGCCGGAATCACTCCCCTTGCGCCTGAGGCGAATAACATTCCCCTTCTTGAAGATCATCTCGGCTGCATCAAACGCGGAGAGACGTTTATTAAACCGGTCTATGACCATACATCGGGGACTTTCGGACGTCCGGTGCCGTTTCCACCGACAAAAATCGTTATCCTCGAAGGGCTTCACACCCTGTTCACACCGGCGCTCCGCGGGAATCTTGATTTTACCCTGTTTGTGGATCCGGAAGAAACGGTGAAACGCGAATGGAAGATACGGCGTGATGTTGAGGGCAGGGGATACAGCCGAATGAACGTTCTCCGGGAGATCGAGGAGCGAAAACAGGATTATGACCGTTACATCGCACCGCAAAGGGCTTTTGCAGATTCCGTGGTCAGGATTTCACCATCCAAATACAATGAAGGCAATCCCGCGGGGCCGTTGTATCGGGTTACCCTGCTTCAGAAGCGTCCCGAACGCACCATTCACAACGTCACCCTCTCCATCGACCTGCTCGACATCCTTTCACTGTCCGAGCGGTCCTTTTACCTCGAATTCAGCCCACGGGGGCTCGATGGAATGAAGGGAGGCGTGTTAACTGTTGACGGAGAACTTCACGCCGATGTCATACGGCAGCTTGAACGGCATGTTGAGCGTGAAACGGGTATCAGAGCCATACCCTCCATTTCCGGAAAGGACTATATCACCGCCGTCGATATGGTTCGCCTGATCCTTGCCTGGCGGATCATCAATACGCGTATTTTTTATGGGGACGGGGATGGCAGGCGGACGAATGCTTCCGATTCCCGGAAAACAGGCAAAGAGATAATAGATTAAAGCGCATTTTCTTAGCAATGGACAGGATCGAGCAGTTCTCGATCATCGCAGATGACGTCGGCAACATTCTCCGGTTTATCAGCATCGGCACCTGCCTCCCCCTTGTCATCGCCATTCTGTATGCAGAGTGGGACATGGTTCTCCCGATGGCAACGGTTCCCCTATCCCTTTTCCTGCTGGGGACGCTGCTCGTGCAGATGCCGTCAACCTCCCGTGATGCCAGACTGAGCCAGGCGCTCTTCGCGGTGGCACTCATCTGGCTGATCTGCTCAATTATCGGTGCGTTGCCCTTTACGCTGGGTACGGGGATGCCATACCTTGATGCGGTCTTTGAGGCGATGTCAGGATGGACGGACACAGGACTGACGCTTATCCCTTCCGTTGATGACACCCCCCATACCCTGCTCTTCTGGCGCTCCCTCATGCAGTGGCTCGGCGGGCTCGGTATCGTCGCGTTCACCATCTCGATGGCAACACGATCCGGGATTACACCGTCACGACTCTATCGATCGGAAGGACGAACAGAGGCTTTTATGCCGAGTGTTGTCGCGACGGGATTACAGATGTGGAAGATCTACATCATTCTCACGGTGATCTCCGTCGGGCTCATCAAACTCTCCGGAATACCTCTTTGGGACGCTGTAAACATCGCCATGGTCGCTATCGCGACGGGAGGATTCTCGGTCCATTCTGCAGGGATCCCGTACTACGACAACGCATTTCTGGAACTGCTGATCATTCCGGTTATGATTGCCGGAGCACTCCCCTTCAAGCTCTATTATCTTGCATACAGGAAAGAACGGAGACTGCTTTTTTCCGACGAGCAGGCGAAACTTCTTCTGTTCCTCATCGCGGCAGGCCTTGTCGTCGTTACCTTCGATCTTGTGAACCTGACCGGCCTCGATACGGGCACGGCCCTCAGGCAGGGGCTCTTCATGACCGTGGCGGCGGTGACAAGCACGGGATTCCAGATTACTTCACCGCATATCTGGGCGAACGTGACGGTTTTATTCCTTATATTCCTCATGCTCGTGGGCGGATCATCAGGGAGCACTGCCGGAGGCATCAAGCTCAGCCGTATTGCACTTGGGTACAGGGGACTCATATGGTGGTTTAAACGGACTTTTGTGAGCGGTAAGGTGCTTGTTCCATTTAAATACGAGGGGAAGGTCATTCCAAAGAATGTTGCGGAACTGGAAGTCTCAAAGAATATGCTCATCATCATCCTCTACATTCTCGTCATCTTCATCGTCTCCATCATCGTGATGCACATGGATCCGAGCCACTTCGATACGAGTAATATCATATTCGAGATTGTTTCGGCAATCTGCAACAACGGAATATCAAGCGGTTTTGTCACACCCGCCATGTCGCCGATCTCGAAGATCTGCTTCATTCTTACGATGTGGATCGGAAGGCTTGAGATCATGCCCGTGATCGTATTTTTCATGGGGCTGATCAGGGGGTTTAACCGGTGAAAGGCGGTGGCCGGAATTAAAGCAACAAAAGTTGCATCAATGAAATAATATTGGTGCAACGCATACTATACTCAGATGAAACAGATCGCCCTCTATGGGAAGGGAGGGATCGGGAAGTCCACAACGTCGGCAAACCTGTCGGCCGCACTCTCCGACAGGGGCCTCGACATCATGCAGATCGGCTGCGATCCGAAACACGACAGCACCCGGATGCTGATGCACGGGACGTGGATACCAACAGTCCTTGATCTTGTCAGGGCGCGCGGCGATACAGCGATTTCCGTTGAAGAGGTCGTTTTCAGAGGGTATAACGGCATCAGGTGCGTCGAGGCGGGAGGCCCCGAACCCGGTGTGGGGTGTGCCGGACGGGGGATTATCGCAACATTCCAGCTGTTGGAACGACTCGATGCCCTTTACGGCGATGTAGTACTCTATGACGTGCTCGGCGATGTTGTCTGCGGCGGGTTTGCCATGCCGATGCGTGAAAGTTATGCGCGGGAAGTCTACCTTGTGACCTCGGGGGAACTGATGTCCCTGTATGCGGCCAATAATATCTGCAAGGCAATCCAGCGGCTTTCCCGACGCAGCCGGTGCACCTGTGCACTCGGGGGAGTCATCTGTAATTCGGCGAATATCACGGGAGAAAAGGAACTCGTGGGCGCGTTTGCACGGCGGATCGGATCGCGACTCATCTCCTATATACCACGCGACAACATCGTCCGTGTCGCCGAAGTCAACAAGCAGACTGTCATCGAGTATGCGCCTGATTCACCGCAGGCCGACATTTACCGGCATCTTGCAGAAGATGTCTTCGAGAACGACTCGATGACGATTCCCATCCCGATGGAGACCGATGACCTCGAAAACCTCGCTCTCGAATACGTATAGATACGGGGGATGCACTCTCACCGGCGCCCTTGCCGTCACGGCATTTGTACCGGATGGCATCAGCATCATCCACGGACCGTCCGGATGCGCCCACCATCACGTTTCGCTGCTGCACTCAACGCTGATGCAGTACGACATCCTCCCAATGCCCAGAATTATGAGCACCGGCCTCGGAGAGCGGGAAGTCATCTTCGGGGGCGAGGAGAGTCTGGAGGAGACCATTGCCGCGGCTATCGAACGGTCCCCGCATGCCGTGTTCGTGATCAGCACCTGTGTAGCCGGAACGATCGGTGACGACACGGAAGGCATATGCAGACGTGAATGGGAGATTCCGGTAATTCCCATCGATTGCGCGGGATTTTTAGGAGGCTCATTCTCCGATGGCTTCTCCCGTGCCCTGACCGGCCTCTCCTCGCTCATCGGTACAGGCGATGCCTGCGGCGAGGGCGTTAATATCGTCGGGGAACGCAACCTCGAGGTGGAAGTGGAAGAAAATTTTCGGGAAGTTGAGAGGATTCTCGAAAGACTCGACATCCCGGTAAACGTCAGGTTCGTGAGAAACACTCCTGCTTCCGGTTTCGGCCGCTTTGCGGGAGGGAACGTAAATCTCTTCAGAGAGGATCCGGTGGGAGCGCTTTCCCGTTTTTTCGCCGATAAATACAGGATTCCGGGTATTGCCGGATTTCCGACAGGCCCTGCCGGATCCTGCAGACTGATCCGCCGTCTCAGTGGGATCTTCGGATGCGACGCTACCGATGCAATCCGTGAAGAGGAGGCGCGGTGGCAGGACCTTGCATCGGATTTCAGCGACCTGAGGGGAGAACGCATCGCATTGCAGCCCCCTGCCACCGCCGGCGAATGGGCGGACGCCCTGAGCCTCGTATCCTGTATCGGCTGCACTGTTACCGACACGGGAATCCCCGTCCCGTGGAACGGACCAGTCGGGATTGGAGGAGCGCGGCAGATGCTGAGGATCTGGAGGAGGTGCCTGCATGCCCGGCATGTGTGAAAATCCCGTCTGGCCCTGCGCAATGGCAGGCGCGGCTGCGTGCCTCTCCGGATTTCACGACCTCGGCGTCATCCTGCACGGATCGAGCGGATGTTATTATTACACACAGTCTCTCGTTTCAGCGCCGCTCCACTGCACCTCCCTTGACTGCAGGGATGTCATCTTCGGGGCGGAGGATCGCCTGAGGGCACTCGTTGCGGAGCTCGCCGGGTCCTATTCCCGGATTGCCGTAATCCCGATGTGCGTCCCGTCGATTGTCGGGGAGGATCTTGGCCTGCTGCTGGAGGATGAGGATGTGCTCATCGTGGATACCCCCGGATTCTCGGGACGGATGGAGGATGGATATCGGAGGGCGATGGACGTGCTTGCGCCGTCTGTCGGAGAAGGCATACCAGGAGTGAACATTGACGGGGTTTCGCTGACCGACCGTTTTGCCCGGGGAAACCGGCGCGAGGGAGAACGCCTCCTCCGGATGGCCGGCATACCGGTAGCCACGTGCTTCTGCAGTGCCCGGCTTCGGGATGCATATCGGGCGGCGCCGGTCACGGTTGAGACGAATCCGGATCTCAGGAGCGGTGTGGGAACGGCGGCAGGGTCGCTTCTCGGACTGGAAAGTCTTCGCTCTACGTTTCACAACCTTCAGTCACATGGCTCCGGATGGGACACTGACCCCGTATTCCGGGAAATCGATGAAACGGAAGAAAGCATCGTCAGATCCTGTGACAGGTTCCTCCGGCGCTGTGACCCTCCTCGTGTTGCCATCTTCGCGACTGCCGCCTACGCGGAGATGATTGCCGGGCTTCTCACCACCTATCTCGATGCCGAGATCGCGGTAGTCGGAACGAGGAACCCTCCCTCGCTGTGCACCATTCCTGCACGGGAGGCGTATGATCTCGGTACGATCGGAGACCTGATCCGGGAGAGTGACCCCGATCTTCTGATTGGATCCAGCTATGAGCATGTGACCGCACCGAAGATTCGGTTTGTGGGCCTCACGTACCCTCTCCGGGGACAGTACATGCTGCAGAACCGCGCCGTGGCAGGTACCGAGGGCGTCCTTGGCGTCATCGAAGCGGTGCTCAACGCCTGTACTCCAGGAAACGCTCAACGGATATAACCCGGCCGGATCGCGGGGCAGGATGCCGATCACGAACGGCGCCGTCAGTCAAATTTGTAATATCGCCGCAGCCAGCTGCGTATCTTTTCTGA
This sequence comes from Methanoculleus sp. SDB, assembly GCA_001412355.1. Classification (NCBI taxonomy): domain Archaea; kingdom Methanobacteriati; phylum Methanobacteriota; class Methanomicrobia; order Methanomicrobiales; family Methanomicrobiaceae; genus Methanoculleus; species Methanoculleus sp. SDB. The sequence goes on along the minus strand of LKUD01000004.1, from coordinate 34,850 downwards.
CTCAATCCATCCCGTGTCGAGATCATCCACAATCCGATTGATAATGGCAGCCTGCGCAATGATCTCCTCGGCCAGTTTTTCATGCTCGGCATGAAGGAGTGCAAGACCGACAATCGCCTGGAGAGGATTCCTGATGTGATCGTTGAGAATCGCAAACTGCTCCATATTCTTTTCAATCTGCTTGAAAGCCTCCATTTTCAGCCTTTCAATCTCGCGCCGCTCCGATATGTCCCGGGCAACCGAGAGAACGGCGGTTTTGCCCATATAATCGATGAACTTCGCGTTGACTTCCATCGGAATGTATTCCCCCGAGCTTGTGATGAAATCTATCTCGAAGAGTGTCTGACCGATGTCGTTGTGAAGGACAGCTTTTCTCGATTCGGAGAATTTTTTGGTATCTTCCGGCTTTACAATATCAGCGATGGATTTCTGGAGGATTGCTTTCCGGTCGTACCCGAGGCGTTCGCAGCCGGCATCATTGACATCAATGAATCTGCCCGGTGTATCGTCCTGCTTCACCTCATGCACGAGAAGGATATCATTCCAGCTGTGGAAGAAGCGCCGGTACCGCTCCTCGGATTCGATCAGCTGATCCTCAAGATGCAGCTGCGAATACTCAAGTTCTGTGAGCATGCCGTTGATGGCTGTTGCGAGCGCGGCCACTTCATCGTCGCCGTGTACGTCAACCCGGGCGGCGAAGTCTTTCTCGGAGCCGATGCCCTGGACGCGGGTGCTGAGAAACGAGAGGCGTGACAGCACGCTCTTCCGGAGCAGGACAACCATCAGGAACCCGAAGACGCACCCGCCCCCGAGAAGAAAGAGGATGAAGGAAAAGAGGCTTGCTTCACCCTGCGCGAAAATGACCCGGGGCATCTTCGCCTGCAGGATTACTGCGGGGTTTCCCGAAACGTCACGAACCAGAGCGTATCCGCCGATCGTGTCCGCCGTCAGGGGGCGGGTCACGACAGGGGCATGTACTGAAATTTCCATGGATTCGGAACGCACAAGGAACGGCTCTCCTGCTGAATTTAATTCGGGAAATATCGAAGAGAGGAGCGGTTGTGTGCGGGCTGATGAATACGGGATTATTTCCACCGGAAGACTTGTAATGAAGGAGAGGCGTTCGATTTCCGTTTTATCAAGATGGCGGGCAACAACAATCGCGCCGAGTGTCCCGCCCTCATTGGACACGGGACGGGCGACGACCATCAGCGGTCCTTCGGGAAGCATGATGAGGCCCATCATATCTGCGGTGACACTCCCCGGTGCCCGGGAAAGCCCGTTCAGCAGGCTTTCCGGGACCTCTGCCGGACTGCGGTTCCGGAAATCGACCCCCTGTGCCGCACGGAGTGTACCGTTGTAAGAATATATCAGGAAATAATTGATGCCAAGGCGTTGATAAATCGTCATGTCGAGATCGGAGATCGTGTCATCAGTGCTCTCCCCCGAGAGAAACGCATGAAGATCTTCCCGCGAAGCCAGCTCAAATGCCAGATCGTCAAGTGTCATGATGTCATCGGCGAGCGCATTTGCCATCCGCCCGGCATTTGCCTGTGCCTGCCCCCCTTCGACCTGAGCAAATCCTCCGAGAAGAATGGACACCGATGCGCCGTACAGCATGACAATCAGGCCGAGGAAGGTAATGGCGATAATAATGCTCGTTTTTTGATATATTTTCACGCTGACACCCGTTCCTGCGAACCGCTATCGATGTAAAATGCACGGTGAAGCTGTGCAACCAGTACGTTGCACTGTAGTGAAAGGGTTACCATGGAAAAGAAAATATACATTGTGGAATGGAATTTTACACCCCGCCGCCCAGAATGAAACGGCTGATTGCCTCTCCTACGCCGGCGGTTGTCTCATCTCCCCCCATATCACGGGTAGTGATGCCATCCCTGATGCTTTTCTCGATTCCCGCCAGCACCGAGGCGGCAGCTGCATGCTCCCCGAGGTGATCGAGCAGCATCGACCCCGCCCATATCGTGGCAACGGGATTCGCGACACCGAGACCCTTGTATTTCGGAGCCGATCCGTGAATCGGTTCGAACATAGATGTGCCGGTCGGATTGATGTTCCCGCCGGGTGCAAGGCCGAGCCCGCCCTGTATCATGGCCCCGAGATCGGTTATGATGTCACCGAACATATTGGGGGTCACGACGACGTCGAACCATTCCGGATTCTTGACAAACCACATCGTGATCGCATCGACGTAGGAAAATTCCGTCGATACGGTCGGATAACCGGCTGCAACTTCATGTACGACATCGCGCCAGAGCCCGTACACGTCGGAGAGAACATTCGCCTTGTCAACCGATGTAAGACGCCTCTTCCGTACCGCTGCGCAGTCAAACGCGTACCGGATCACACGCCGTGATCCCTCCCGTGACAGGACACCAATCTGATATGCGATCTCCTCGCTGTCGCTTTCGACATCAAGTCCGAACTTCACCGAATACAGATCGCGTGAGAGGGTAAACTCCCGCCGCTCCCGTCCCGAGAAGCGCGATCCGAGACCGACATAGAAATCCTCGGTATTCTCCCTCACAATCGTGAAGTCGATATCGGCCGGCGTTTTTCCGGCGAGTGGTGTCCATACGCCTTCGAGCAACCGCACCGGACGCAGGTTGATATACTGGTCAAAATAGAAACGGAGTGCGAGAAGGATTCCCTTTTCCAGAATCCCCGGCGCTATCCGGTCATCCCCGATCGCACCGAAATAAATTGCCCGGAACCGGGAGAGATCTTTCAGGTCGTCTTCGGTGAGGAGCTCACCCGTCTCGAGATAACGGTCGGCACCGATTGGAAAATCCTCCCAGGCAATCTCAAACCCGAATTTTTCCGATGCAGCGTCAAGGACCTTTTTCCCGGCCGCGATGATCTCCGGGCCGATGCCGTCCCCAGCTATTGCCGCGACCCGGTACATGTCTCCACCTCCTCAATCTCCCGTGCATACGGAACCAGCCCGCCGGCTGCGACAATCTGCCGGAGAAACCCGGGAACCGGTTCGATCGGATATCGCACCCCGTCGGCATCAACGTATCCGGCCTCGGAATGTACGGCAATCCTGCTTGTTTCCCCTATAGCCCCGATATCCGGGCATACAACCGGCATAATTCCGGTATTTATTGAATTGCGGTAGAAGATCCGGGCAAATGACCGGGCGACAATCAGGCGAACCCCCGCTCCCCGGAGTGCGAGGGGGGCGTGTTCGCGCGATGACCCGCACCCGAAATTCCTGCCGGCGACGATGATATCGCCCTCCCGGGCATCCGTCCGGAAATCGTCCCGCGTTCCCTCGAAGGCATGCGTGGCGAGCTCTTTCGGATCATAGATGGTGAGGTACCTGCCCGGGATGATCGCATCCGTGTCGATATCGTCACCAAACACCCAGACCCGCATCATGCCACCTCTCTCGGATCGGCAATCTCCCCCGTAATCGCGGTTGCAGCGGCGGTTGCTGCGGAAGCAAGGTAGACCTTCGCATCCGTACTGCCCTGCCGCCCGCGGAAGTTGCGGTTCGATGTGGAGAGCGAGACCTCACCCGGTGCCAGCAGGCCAAACGCCCCTCCCATACAGGGGCCGCAGCATGGCGCCTCGACGAGAGCGCCCGCCCCCACGAAGCGCTCGATGTAGCCTGCGCGGAGCGTTTTCAGGTACTCCTCGCGCGACGCGGGGATGATGATGACCCGCACGTCATCCGAAAAGCGCCGATCTCCGAGAATTCTGGCCGCATCACGAAAATCTTCGAAGCGTCCGTTTGTGCAGGAGCCGATGAATACCTGATCAACGGGTGTGCCCGCCACCTCGCCCACAGCGACCACATGATCGACATTGTGCGGAACCGCCACCTGCGGTTCGAGATCGCTGACGTCATACGATTTCCATGCCGCGTACGAGGCACCGTCATCGCTGGCAAGATCAAACGGTACAATATCCCGCCTTTCACCGACATATGCCCATGTCGTTGTGTCGGGAGGGACAATCCCTGCCTTTCCGCCCATCTCAATCGCCATATTGCAGCAGGTCATCCGTCCCGCCATATCCATCCGGCCGATCGCCTCGCCGGTAAATTCAAGTGCCTGGTACGTCGCGCCGTCTGCACCGATATCGCTGGCAAGAGAGAGGATGAAATCTTTTGCCCCGACCCATTCGGGAAAAGTGCCGCTGATATCGATCCTGATACTTTCGGGCACCCGGAAGTAAAGCGCTCCGTACCGGAGGACAAAGCCCATGTCGGTCGATCCAATCCCGGTGGCAAATGCCCCCGCCGCACCATACATGCAGGTATGGGAATCGGACCCGACAATAATCTCACCGGGTGCAGCCCGGCCTTTTTCCATAACGACCTGGTGGCAGACGCCCTCGCGAAGATCGTAATTGTATATTCCCTGCCCGGATGCAAAAGAACGCATGAACTGCTGAAGTTCTGCGGCTGAGATGGAATCGGCCGGAACCTGATGGTCGAAGAGCATGATCACCTTCGAGGGATCGAAAACCCTTTCGCCGCCCATTTCATGGAATTTATGGATGGCAAGAGGGCCGGTGATGTCATGAATCATGGCCCCGTCCACCGGCGCCATCACCACTTCACCTGCCGACACACCCCGTGCGCATGTACGGGAAAAGATCTTTTCCACGATCGTTTTTGCCATATCCTATCGTTAAATGATGCGCTTTACACGGGTATTGTTCTTTGGGTGGTGCAGCGGCCGCCCTGCAGGCGAGCGGCAGGGAAAGGGAACCGGCTGCCGTATGATCCGCGGAGAACCGGTCACCTGTTCCGCGGTTATCAGAACCACGGCACTTATATTCCCTCCTGCCAGACAGTGTAAGGAGACGCATGAAGGACGGGCCCACGCCGGCGATGCGGCAGTTCTACACCATGAAGGAACGGCACCCGGACGCTATCATTTTTTTCCAGATGGGGGACTTTTTCGAGACATTCGGTGAAGATGCCGAGGTTGTTGCGCGGGAACTCGACATCACGCTTACGTCACGGGGACGGACGCGGAACGGGGAGAGGATGCCGCTTGCAGGTGTCCCTGTTCATGCGGGAGAATCCTACATCGCGCGCCTCGTGGCAAAGGGGTACCGGGTTGCGGTCTGCGAGCAGGTTGAAGACCCGAAGAAGGCGAAGGGCGTTGTACAGCGCGATGTTGTGCGTATTGTCACACCGGGAACCGTCATTGATTCCGGGATGCTTCCTGCGAGCGGCCCCTCGTATCTTATGGGCATAGCGCCTGATGCCAAACGCCACGTATACGGGCTTGCGTTCCTCGATATATCCACCGGAGAATTTTTCGTCGCGCGCTCAGGAGCGGATGATGCGGGACAGGATCTTCTTTCATGGGTCGCGCGATATCGCCCCACGGAGTGCATCGTACCACCCGATCTCTCCGAGCACGTAAAAAAATGCCTCAGGCACCGCGGCGTAGTCGTGACGACCGGAGGATATGAGGCGTTTGACACCGGGAGGACACTGCCACTCCTCTGCGAGCAATTTGGCGTTGCCTCACTCGAGGGATTCGGGTGCGCAGAGATGCCGGAGAGCATTGCCGCCGCGGGGGCGTGCCTCTGGTATGCAAAGGATACGCAGAAAGCCGGTCTTGCCCACATCAACGGAATGTCCGTCCGGCATGAAGATACGAGCATGGTGCTCGACTCAATTACGCTCAGAAACCTTGAAATCATAGAGAGCATCAGAAAAGGCGATACCTCGTCAACGCTCATCGAACTGCTCGACGATGCCAGGACCCCGATGGGGAGCCGGACGCTCAGATCATGGGTGACCGCACCCCTTGTCACGAAAACTGCAATAGAAGAACGGCTTGATGCGGTTGAATTTTTTATCCGCAACCCCGTTGACCGTGCCGATCTCCGCGCTCTCCTTCACCGGTTCGCTGATATCGAACGGATCGCCGGGCGCATCTCGTACGGCAATGCGGGGCCGCGGGATCTCGTGACCCTTCGCGCATCACTTGAGCGGATTCCTCCGGTTCGGGAACTGTTGGAACGGCACGGGGACGCGCTTCCAGTCCGGATTGCCGCGGCTGCGGGCGGAATCATGCCCATGACGGAAACGGCGGACCTTATCAGGCGGGCGGTGGTGGATGAACCCCCGCTGCTTGCACGCTCGGGCGGCGTCATCCGCGAGGGGTACGACGAACAATTCGATGAACTGCACCGCACGGCAACAACGGGTATAACCTGGATTGCCGAATTCCAGCAGCAGGAACGTGACCGGACCGGGATCAAGTCGCTCAAGGTCGGATACAACAGGATATTCGGGTACTATATCGAGGTTACCCGCCCGAATGTCAGGCTGGTCCCCCCCGAGTACCAGCGAAAACAGACAACGGCAAACGGGGAACGGTATACTCTCCCCGCTCTGCAGGAGAAGGAAGCGGTGATCGCGCATGCCGAAGAGAGACGGAGTGCGGTTGAAGCGGATCTCTATACGGCTTTGATCGCGCTTCTCAGGGAGCATGTCCCGGACATGCAGGCGACGGCGCGCTCTCTCGGGCTGCTGGATGCATACGCCGCACTTGCGGAGGTTGCCGCCTCCGGCGCGTATACCCGGCCGGTCATCGCCGATACCGAAGAGCTGACCATCCGCGAGGGCAGGCACCCGGTTGTCGAGTGCGGACTCGAGAGGGGATTCGTTCCCAACGATACGGATCTGGATTCGGGTGCGGATCAGATCCTCATCATCACGGGGGCAAACATGGCGGGTAAATCCACGTATATGCGTGCCGTCGCGCTGATCTGCATCATGGCTCAGATGGGCGGTTACGTGCCCGCCGCCCATGCAACGATCGGAATCGTCGACCGCATTTTCACCCGGGTCGGAGCATTTGACGATCTGGCGAGCGGCCAGAGTACATTCATGGTGGAAATGCTCGAACTGGCTAACATTCTCAACAATGTAAGCAGGAAAAGCCTGGTTATTCTTGATGAGATCGGCCGCGGGACAAGCACGCTCGACGGTTTCTCCATCGCCAGATCGGTTCTCGAATTTCTGCATGGAAAGAGTTCCGCCGGACCGCGTACCCTGTTCGCAACGCATTTCCATGAACTGGTCGACGTGGAGGCGGACTTGAAGCGGGTGAGGAACTACCACTTTGCGGTAAAGGACACGGGCACTGAGGTGGCATTCCTGAGGAAACTCATTCCGGGCGCAACCAACCGGAGTTACGGTATTCATGTCGCACGCCTTGCCGGCATTCCCAACAGGGTGACGGATCGCGCAGACGAGATACTCAGAGATATGCTGCGCCGCACCCCTGCACCGGAAGGGAAACGGGCGCCACGATATACCCAGATGCTGCTCGTCAGCACGCCGGAAATCGCGACAACGGACCATCGGGTCATCGCTGACCTGCAGGGGGCCGATCTCGATGCACTGACACCAAAAGACGCGTTGCTGCTCCTGTACGACCTCCAGAAGAAAGCACGCGGCGAGAGGTGAGCTGATCTGATGCAGGTTTCCGGCGGCAGTACGGGCATTCGGGTGCTCGATGAGGAGACAATCAATAAAATAGCCGCGGGCGAGGTCGTTGAACGCCCCGCTTCGGTTGTCAAGGAACTTGTCGAGAACGCAATCGATGCGGGAGCCTCAGCCGTCCGGGTCGATATCCGAACCGATGCGACGGGCGTCTCCCGCATCCTTGTCATGGATGACGGGAACGGCATGGAACCGGACGATGCGCGGCTCGCATTTCTCAGGCATGCCACCAGCAAGATCACGTCGGGTGACGACCTGCAGTCGATTCACACGATGGGATTCCGCGGCGAGGCGCTTGCAAGCATTGCTGCCGTGTCCCGTGTAACGCTTGTGACAAAACCCAATAAATCCGGTTCACTCGCAGGTATCGAGATCGTTGTCGACGGAGGAGAGATCATTTCCGAGCGGGAAACGGGAGCACCCGGCGGCACAAGCATCATGGTGGAGGACCTCTTCGCCACTACGCCTGCACGAAAAAAATTCCTGAAGAGGAAACCCACCGAACTCGCACATATCTATGCCGTCATGGAGCAGTGCGCACTCGCCCACCCGGATGTCGCTTTCCGCCTTGTACAGGACGGTGCGGAAAAGATCCGGACACCGGGCGAGGGCGGGCTGCATAATGCGGTCATTGCACTCTACGGGAGCGAAATTTCACGGGCACTGGTTCCGGTCAAGGGAAAAACCCCATATATGCGAATTGACGGATTCGTAGCCACGCCGTCCGTGAACCGCCCGCATGCGCACCAGATTGCGATCAGTGTCAACGAACGCCAGATCTCCTCGCCGCCGCTTGCACGGGCGGTCAGGGCAGGGTATGGCACACTGCTTCCGAAGAACAGGTATCCGGTTGTTTTTCTTGCAATCACCATCGACACCGCCCTCGTCGACGTAAACGTTCATCCCGCGAAGAAGGAGATCCGGCTGAGCCGTGAGGATGATGTTGTCCGAGAGCTGGCTGCTGCCGTCAGAACGGCGCTTGCGCGCGAAGAGCTGATCCCCGAAGGCCACGGACCAGAGCAGACATCCCGCCCGGAATCGTCCGTTTTTGGGGGAGAGACTGCATATGCAGGAGTCGCTTCGCCCGGCGGCGCATATGAGACGGTGCATACGAAGCCGGATGCCGCCGTGCTGCCGCACCGGGCAATTACCACCACGGACATACAGCTCCGGCTGACGGAGGGGCGGGGCGGGCATCAGGAAAGGTCGAAATTACTGCCCGGGATGGAGATAATCGGGCAGGTCGACGACACATACATTCTCGCCGCCCGGAAGAGCGGCGACCATGAAGACCTTGTTCTCATCGACCAGCATGCCGCCCACGAGCGTGTACTCTATGAGCAGGTGCTTGCGAAACGCGGGCGCGATCTGACCGCACAGGAGCTTCTCGTGCCCGTTGTGCTTTCTCTCCGCCCGAAAGAAGCGGCTGCGGTCAGGGGAGCGCGGCATATGCTTATGACCGAAGGATTTCTCATCGATGATTTCGGCGGCGATACCTTTGCCGTCCGCACGGTTCCCGTGGTGCTGGGAACACAGATGCCGGACGGACTGATCGAGGACCTGATCGCCGATCTGGTCGCCGAACACATGAAATCCGCGGAAGGCCGGAAGGAGCGGATTACAACCGTTATAGCATGCAGGGGGGCGATCAAGGCGGGCACGGCACTCTCTCCCGACCAGATGCGGCGCCTTCTCGACCAGCTTGCGCGTACGGAGAATCCCTGGACCTGTCCGCACGGCCGCCCCACAATGGTCGTCTTTTCCCGCAGTGTACTCGACGGCATGTTTCACCGTACCTGAAACCATGCGTCCGGAGCACCGTTCGACGCCGGGTAGTTCCCGGCAGCCATCCGCCCACATCCCGAAATAAGGGACTGCACTGGCTCCTCCGGAAGATTCCGGCATCAGTCCCGTACACGAACAATCAACCATGCGGACTCACCACCCCTTGGAAACCGCACCAGTGCATAACGGCCCTGCAGCTTTTCGCCTGCAAGCACTACCTCGATCTTTTCATCCTCCCAGACGAGCGGTTCGTAGATGCCCCGGTCCCAGATGGCAACGGTTCCCGCCCCGTACTCCCCGTCGGGAATTGTACCTTCAAAGCCGGCATACTCGATCGGGTGATCCTCCGTGGCAACCGCGAGACGCCTCTCGCCCGGCTGATCCGGCATGCCCTTCGGTACCGCCCAGCTTTTCAGCACACCATGGCGGGCGAGCCGGAGATCAAAATGGTGGTGCCTGCTCGTGTGCTCCTGCACGACAAATATCAGTGGCCGCGACTCCTCCAAAGCCCCTCCCGCAGGTTCCGGAGTGTTCGAAAAATCGCGTTTTTCCCGGTATGCCTTCCTCTCCGGCAGAATCTGATCTATCTTGCACGCCTCAGGCGGAATATCATACCGTATTCCGGCAAAACGCGGCATCCGGAGACGCCCGTTCCGGGTCACCGCCTTATACCGCACAGCGACAACCACACCGGGATGCAGCCATGTCACGCCCGCCTGACGATCCACTCCCTCAAGTGTCACGCTTTCGGCATGCAGGGGCTCGAACATGTGCATGAGGGCGGCACGGGCTGCTGTTGAAAAGCCTGTACCGACTCTCCCGGCAAATACCGGCCGGGTTTTGTCATAGACGGCGAGCAGAAGTGATCCGAACGTTGCTTCACGCTCCCCCTTTCCCTGCGTGTAGCCAAGCACGGCACAGTCGCATGATGGTGTGCGGGTAAATTTCAGCCAGTGTTCACTGCGGCGCCCCGGCAGGTACAGGCTCTGCAGATCCTTTGCCATCACTCCCTCGAGCCCTCTCTGCACAATCGTATCAAAATAGCGTTCGCCCTCCTCCGCAACAGGATGCGAACGGACGACATACCTGCCTTCAGCGACAGCCCCTTCAAGGATTGCGAGCCGTTCCTGTAGCGGACGGTTGATCACCGGGTTCCCCCCGTACTCAAGAATATCAAAGACCACGTATGTGGCAGGAAGCGCCCGTGCGTGTGCAAGAGCATCCTCCGGTGCACTATCCTGCATCCGTGACGACAAAGCGGAAAAATCCGGAATCCCGTCACGCATGACAACAATCTCCCCGTCAACCACCGTGCCGGGGGCTGCCGCCCGGAGTTCGGCAAGCTCGGGAAAACGGGAGAGAAGATCTTTCCCGGTCCTGCTTTCAACCCGGATCTCGGAATCCACAGATGCTATGGCCCGGATGCCGTCCCATTTGATCTCAAAAATCCAGCCCGGCCGGGAAAATGGTGCGGCTGCCGTTTCCGCGAGCATGGGCTCGTATCGCATCCGTGTCATCGCGCCTTCATCTGTTCCAGCGTATCGCGCAGCGCATCCATCAGCGCCCGGACCTCCTCACCCTTCGGTTGTTCGAAGGTGATGGTCTTACCAGCCATTTTACGTGTGATGAGGTCCTCAATCCGCTCCCGGTATCTGTCATGGTAGTCATGGATATCGAAATCCCCCGAAAGTTCGCCGACAATTTTTTTTGCCAGATCGAGTTGCTCCCGCTCGGGCACAGGAAGGCGGGAGAGTTCGTCATAGGCACCCGGCACGGTAACCTCCTCCGCATACCTGAGGGTCGTCATCACAAGCGCGCCCCGGTAGGAGTGGATTATTACCGGGTATTCCCGTGTCCGCATCGTTACCCGTCCGACGCCGGCCCGGTCCAGAGTATCGAACGTCGTGAGCAGGAGGGCATACGCTTCTTCACTCCGGTCCGGCAGGAGAATATAGGGCGTGTCGAAGTAGACCGGATCAATGGCGTGGTAATAAACGAACTTATCGAGGCGGATGAACCGGTCTGATTCCGGCTTCGCCGCCTCGAGTTCCTCTTTTGAAAATACGACGTATTCGTCACGCCTGACTTCGTATCCCTTCTCGATATCGCTCCACGGTACTACCGCACCGTCTTTTGCACACACGCGCTCATAGCGAACAGGCTGGCCGTCCGCGCGGTGAAGCAGGCGGAAGGGGATCGTGCCCTTCCGGACCATGGGATGGACACGGACAGGAATATGGATCAATCCGATCGTAATGCTGCCGGTCCATAGTGCACGCCGTGCCGGAGCGCCGCCGCTGTCGCTTTGTCCCCGTGCCTTCATGCAAACTCCAGTTTATGCAGGCTTTTAAAAAGGTTTTTCCACGGGTGCGTGTGGCGGTGCGGGACTGTTTCAAGGGTGAACATGCCCGGATCGATCCCCTTTTCCAGTTCGTTCCAGCCAACCGGTGTCGATACGGTGGCGGAAGGCCGGGCCCGCAGGCTGTAGGGAGCGACCATCGTACGTCCCGGTGCATTCTGGGCGTAATCGATGACCACGTTTCCTGCCTGCAGTGCCGGGGCCCGTTCCAGCGAGATAGAGGATATTTCCCCGGCAAGATGCTCGCCGACGAGCCGGACGAACGATCGCGTCTGGGCAAAGGAATAGACCGGCATCACCGGCACGACCACGTGCAGACCACTCTGCCCTGTCGTTTTGACGTAGCATGCAAGACCGAGATCGGACAGGAGAGTCCTGAGGGCGAGGGCGACGGTAGTGGCTTCGGCGAATCCTGCAGGGGGATGAGGATCAAGATCAAAGAGAGCACAGTCGGGTGTTTCGAAAGATATACGCCGTGAGAGAGGAATATGCAGTTCGAGTGCGGCAAGGTTTGCGAGCCACAGAAGGGTGTCAAGAGTGCTGCAGACGACGTACCTTACATCACGTCCCGCCGACCGGGAATGCCGGGTATAGGTTTCAACCCATGGCGGAATTCCCTCGGGGGCGTCCTTTTCATAAAAGCCGGGACTTCCGGTTCCCTCCGGGAAGCGGTGAAGTGCCAGCGGGCGTTCCGCAAGAAACGGCAGTATATGCGAAGCGATCCTGATGTAGTACTCGATCACCCCCGCCTTTGTGATACCTGTTTCCGGATAGAGAACCTTGTCGAGCCGTGAAAATGCAACCCGTGTCAACGGGATTCGATTCGGATCGCTCATCAGATGTCGCCCCGCAGTGTATCGTTTCCGATACGGCAGAGATCCTTCGTCAGACGGAGCACGTAAAGTTTTTCGTCATCCAGTGCCCGTTCCGCCACCACAAAGGTGATGAATCCGGCTTCGGTGCACGCAGCCTGCACCTCATGAATACCGGTGAGGGACGAGACGAGCAGAAGTACCCGGCCGTACGGGGAGAGCACACGGCCGACATCGCTGAGAAAACGTGCAATCACCTCCCTCCCTGTCATGCCACCGTCAAGGGCACATTCCATCCAGTCATCCATCCGCTCAGCGGGCGCGGTCGGAAGATAGGGAGGGTTGAAGACGACCAGATCACAGGGTCCTGCAATACCGGAGAGGAGATCCGTCCGTACGACATCCACGCCGAGACCGCGGGCGGTAGCAAGTGCGTGCGGGTTGATCTCCGTCGCAACTATGCGTGCCCTTCGTGAAAGTTCGGCGGCGATCACGCCGCTGCCGGTCCCCACCTCGCAGACACGATCCTCCGGATGCACATCGCGGAGAGCAGCCCCAAGGAGCAGCCATGTATCCTCATCCGGCGGGTACACCTGATTGTGGAGCGGATGCGGGTTCAGTGAACCGTGCTGCGGATCACCCTGCATGCTACATCATCATGCGCCATACTGTATCAACATATCTCCCCCGTGAGGAACCCTTTTCGGTAAAATGACCCTGTCTGGCTAAGGGCACAGGAGAATGGGTTAAAATACCCGGGGCTGCATACATTTCCCTATCCATGGACCTTTTTATCGGAAAGGCAGGCGACCGTGACTTTTTCATCGATGCACAGGAGCTGGTGACCGGGCGGACCTGCATTATTGCACAATCGGGAGCCGGCAAGAGCTGGAGCATCGCCGTGATCTGCGAACAGCTTTGCGATGCATATATCGGATTCTGTCTCATCGACACCGAAGGTGAATACTTTTCCCTCAAAGATAAATTCCAGGCGATATGGGTCGGAAACGATGAAAAATGCGACGAGGATATTGAAAAGGTAAACTTAAAGGAACTGGTGATGAAGTCGGTTACCTGCGACATTCCCCTCATTTACGATGTATCCGAGACAAACATGCAGGAAAAAGTGATAAAACTGGCGACGATTCTCTATGATGTCGCTACCGAGCAGCGAAAGCCGTACCTCCTGATCGTTGAGGAAGCCGACAAATTTATCCCGCAGTCGAAAGATTCCATAAAAAAAATCGAGGAGATATCCCGAAGAGGACGAAAACGCGGACTCGGCCTTCTCGTCGCGACACAACGACCCGCTATCGTCACCAAAAACGTGCTCTCCCAATGCAATAACCAGATTATCGGCAAACTCTCAATCGAAAATGATCTCAAGGCGGTGGACCTCTTTTTCGGATCGCGCAGGGAGGTTGAGGAGCTTGCCACCCTGAATCCGGGAGAATTCTTTGTCATGGGCGGACTTTCCCGCGAGAAGATGAAAATACGGTTTAAAAACAGGGTGACAAAACACCGGGGCCTGACACCGCGCCTGCACCCGAGAGCGCGCCGCGTGGATGATACTCATGAGACTGTACCGGAGGTACCTGACACCCGGGACATCGCCGAACCACCCGCTTCTGCCGCAGCAGAACGTGATTGGACGCAGTATATACCACCGCCCGTAACTGATGAATCCGCATGGCCGGATGACGAAGTCCCCGGTGCGATATGTACTCTTCCGGGGGATGCCGTGGCGCCGCTTCTCGAACGCGAGGACGCACTGGATATTGCGCTTGGTAAACGGAAGCGGAAAATACTTGTATTCGGATGCGAGGAAAGAATTGCCGGCGCCGAGCTCGTATACTGGCCTTTAATCCGTTGTGAGGTCAGGTATATCAGCGGTATACTGAAAAAGACCACAAAAACCGCCATATGGTGCATTGACGGGCAATGCGGACATTGTGCTGACATCAGGGCGGGTCTGAGATTCCGACCGTGCTTTGCGGAACTCCTCGGACTGGAGGAGGATGCGGTCAGGATAATCGGGATAATACCCGTTACCGGCGCAACCGATGGAGATCTGGAGGCAATCTCAAAGATCCCGGCGGCAGGTGTGAAAAAACTTCTTCGAAACCTTGAGAAACGGAAACTTGTGACCCGGTCGGGAAAAGCGGGCACTGCAAACGTGTATGTCCCGCTGCTCGCCCATCCGGTCCCAAAACCGGGGGCGGGAAATCCGCCTGATGACGTATTGCTCTGCGTCCGCGGTGAAGCACGAACCAGAGATCGCCTCATCGATGAGGAAGATCTCCGCCGGGTGTTCAAGGGAATCGAGCCGACTGCGGAGATCACGGGATTTTCAACATTTTATTATCCGATCTATGAAATTTCCCTTGCATCGGAACGAGGCAACCGCTCCCTTTTCATTGACGCGGTAACGGGCCGGGACATCTCTCCCTTTCCGAAAAAGAAGGAATGACTCAAAAATTACTCGATGGGGACGGGAAACAGCGAGAGAGCATACATCGCGCAAGTCTGTTCCGGGCCGGTGCCTTCCTGTGCGATCTCCCGGAGGAGCGGATATGACTGCCCGCCCATCGATACCAGTACGTCCGCGGCACACTTCCGGACGAGCGGATCCCCCTCGATCATCGCTGCAATAAGGGGACGTACCGCATCCTGCCCGATCTCCACGAAAACATCCTGAATCGGCAATTTCAGCCCCTCGCATGCGCTCCGATAAGTATCAATAAGCGCCGTCGCAGCAGGCCCGCCTATCTCCATAAGCACAGCCCGGGCAAGGGATCGGACGTCCTCATCCTCGTGTATAAGACACCCGGTAAGTGAAGGGACAGCCGGAACGCCCATGACAATAAGAGTCGCACCAGCCGACAGCTGGAGGGAGGGTATGCCCGAAGAAAGCGCGTGCACAAGGACATCAACCGCTTCATCGCCGATTTCTGCCAGCACACCACCGACAAGACCCACAAACTCCTCGTCGTCCTCCTGCAGCGAGCGCACAAGAAGGGGAACCGCAGGAGTACCGATGTGAACGAGAGCCGTGCATGCGAATTCCTGAACGTCGATATCAGGATCCTTCAGCGCATGGATCAGGCCGGGGACGGCCTGTTCTCCGATACCGGCGAGAACATCCGCCGCATACTCCTTTACTGCCCGATCGCCATCCCGGAGCTGTGTCAGTACACCGCGCACATCGGGCACCTGGCGTTTATCGTCCTGCATCGTATTGCCTCCGACGAGTGTGTACACGTCGATGTCACACTATAAAAGGGCTCATTTTGTGGCAGAAATCACGGCTCGGCCAAATCAGGAGAACTCAGTTTCACGATTGCTGCGCTTCGCTTCCGCAGTTTGCAATCAGGGCAAATGCCGCGAGATCCAGTTCTTCGGGACGCGACCCGAGGATGCTGCCGGGAAGACCGGCAAGCATATGCCGTACACGAACCGGGCCGAGCGGCGCTGTCGAGATTTTAAGGGCTTTCCTGATGGTTTTCCGGCGGTGCGAAAAAAGCTCCCGCACAATATCGGCATACAGCACACGGTCCCGAATCGGGTGCGGAGGAGGCCGGGGAATAAGCCTGACAACCCATGACCGGACCTGCGGTCTGGGGCGAAAGGCATTCGGGGAGAGATCCAGAAGGGGCTTCGCATCCGCATACGTCTGCACCATGACCGAGAGGCGGCCACTGCGGGGTGTCCCCGGTGCCGCGATCATCCGTTGTGCGAATTCTTTCTGGAACATCAGCACAGCAGCCTCGAATCCGATATCAAGCAGGCGGAACATGATCTTTGATGATGCGGAATACGGCAGGTTTGCAACGACAATGTCAAACGGAGGGATATCGCACCGGACGGCATCCCCGCAAACCAAGATCAGGCGCCCGTCATCGATCTCATCGGCAAAAAGAAGTTCAAGATCTGCGCACAGGGCGGGATCAAGCTCAATGGCAATAACAATCGCACCGCGGTCGAGAAGCGCCCTCGTCAGTGGCCCCTCGCCCGGCCCGATCTCAAGCACACGCCGCCCCTCCACATCGAGGAAGCCTGCGATTTTCTGTATTGCATTTTCATCGACAAGAAAGTGCTGATCGTGTGGCGCGCTCATTTTGACGTGAAAAGATGGTATTTGACCTCGGGATCTTCGATTTCTTCAAGAATGCGTTTGATGATCATCTGTTCCGGATGGGGGATCGCCTTGATGCGTTCGCTGATATCCCGGAATGATTCGAAAGGCTTTTTCTGCCGTTCATCCAGTATCTCCCACATCAGCTTCTTCCCGATACCGGGAAGCAAATGGAGCATATGGAGCTTTGGTGTCACAGATATGGCTTTGTTGAAGAAATCAACGAACCTGCTCTCGTTTTCCCGGACGATGCTCTCTATTGCAAACGGCAGTTCGAGGCGTGCGGTTGAGGACAGTTCCTCGTATCCGATACGGCGTTTGACACGCTCAATCTTTTCCCGTTCGCGATCTCCGATATAGACGGTTTCATGAATCCCGATATCCTGCGATTTCGGTATAAGCTCGAGAAGTTTGAATTGATCGACGCCCACGGCCTGTACCAGGGGTTCTTTGCGGAACTGAGGACGACGGGGATCGGCATGACCTATAGGCAGTATGTCAAGCACTACGCCGTGAAGCTCTTTTTTATCAGTTCTCATTCGAAAACCCTCCCGTCAGAAATGAGCCATCACGAGATCAAGGATGTCGTCGAGCTCCTCAGCAGTAAGGGTGAACCGTTCTTTAGCGTAGATTGCCCTGAGTTCATCCCGTGTCCGCGGCATGATACTTGCAATACGCGATGCGATCTCTGGTTTCATCTTTTCGAGCTTCACGAGCTCATTCACGAGTGCAACGGCGTTTTCAGCAGTGCTTTTCGTGAGGAGATTGGCATGCTCGATGCTTTTACGAAGTTCATAGGACATCTCATCACCCACATCCCTCCGCTCCGCTTCAACTGCCAGTAGTGCGGCTCTCAGTTCGGGGAGGGTAATCCTCTCTTCGCTCACTATTGCTTTGATTTTCATGCCAATTACCAAGGGGAAAATTATACGTTTTGGGGTTTTAGATGTTGCGATCGGGCAATTACCGTCTTTGTAGCATTTCCATCCCGGATCTCCAGCATCCAGGCGCGGCCACGCTGTCCGACGACTGTCCCTGTCTTTCCGTGGAACCGGCGATGCGGCATGCCGCCATGAACGCTCGAATCGATGACAATATGAACGTGATCACCGACTTCGTACTTGCGGATAACGCTTGTAACCGGGGCGAGACCCCGACGTCTGAGATCTTTCTTAAATTTATATCGCGTTTTTTTCCGTGGACCGTTATGATGTGCCATGCTTAATCCCTCCTTTATTGTACGTCGCCGCCCGCCTTTTCGGGCACAACGCCTTCGACCATAACAACATCCAGGGTGACAACACGTGCACGCGCGCCGAGAATCTCCCCAAGGCTTGGCGTGGTCCTGCCGTTGTCACCGGATATGAGTTCTTTGATGTAGAGTCCGGCTTCACCGACGACGTCAATGACATATCTGCCGTCCTCAACACCAGTGCACTCAATCGTGATGACCCTGCGCTTCCTGACCTTATCCGCCCTCCTGTGGGAAACCCGTTCGGGGGTGCGCTGATGGATTGTCGTACCGGAAATACTCTTCAGAGAATTTCGGATATCGTCAATGGAGAAAGCACCGTCTACTTCGACGAGAATGCTGTACTCTTTATGCGCTTTTTCCGACTTAATGGTTTCCACCTCATGACGATCACTCCAGTGATCCAGCACGACGGCAACCTTCCCTTCGGCACTCCGGTTGATTGCCGTTTCAAGATTGGCAAGGTCGATACTCCTCCTACGGGGAGATACCACTTCGAGAACAAACGGCCGTCCCGTTCCAAGCATCAGCGCATCGATATCTTCCCGTCCTGCACCGTGAAGGACGGCATCCTCCGCCTGCATGTCTGCTATGACCGATTCGCCTATCAGCTCTTCGACCGATTCGGCGTACATCTTACCGGTGAAGTTGCACCGTTCGCATCCTTTCCCGCGGCAGACCCTGCAGTGCCACCGGGTCTGGGGGATCCCCCGTACGAGTTTTTTGTACCTGCCATACACAAACAGGGGGTTTATCTGCACCTCCAGGGTTTCATCCGGGATATTACAGATGACGACGATGTCGGGACGGACAAAATCGACGGATTTGCCGGTTATGCCCGAAACCGCCTTCCCCACTTCGCGGTTGAACTCCGCCTTTATTGGCTCGGGAGACTGGAGAGAAAGATCGGTCCACACAAGTTCCTCACTTTCGGCGATGAGCGGAGGCACCCGGCATCCGACGAGGAAGGTGGCGTACTCGATCCCGGCAAGCGCCTCCGCAATCCGCCCGGCCCAGAGGCCGGTTTCTTCGAAGAGATTCCCGCAAATCCAGCAGGGGTTGCGCTCCTCCGCAAAGGGGATGTTCCGATCAAGTGCATGTGCGACACGGAGTGCATGTCCCCGTTCATCGTTGGCAAGACCGTGGGAGCGTTTCCCGAACATGCGGCCCAGGCAATGGTCGCAGATGGGGCCGTATTCAAGGAGTGATTCTGTACAGTTTATCAGTTCCATCCGTTTTCCCTCCGGTCGATTTCGTTCTGGACGACGGTAATCGTATGGTCCGCGTGAAGGGAGAGCGGGCCGACCGATATGCGTGGAATATCACAGGTCATTTCATCCTCGTCTGGGGTAAAATTCATATGGTCACTTAAGAGGAATCCTTCCGGAATGCTGTCTGCGGACCTGATGTCCCCGCCATCCTCGTGCAGGAGTGCACAGGGCACCTCGCCGAGCAGGCATGCGAGGCCGCTTTGCCGGACATACACGCCCGGGGACGATTCCCTGAATTCATCTCCGCACGGCAGCGAAAGCGCTTTTTTCAGGAGTGCCGCAGCACTGCGCTCGTCGGGATTCAGGGAGCGCAGTTCGGAACCGCGAAAAAGCACGGTCTTGGGAGGCGTGGGATCTCCAAGCAGTACCAGGTAGCATTCGACGTCGCGGCGCAGGTCATGTGACAAAAAGAACGCCGCATTAACACACCGGCAAAGCACATCGATGCGTCCCGCCCCCCCGGGAAGATCGTTGAGGGAAAAATCGCCGGATGTCCGGGCACGGTGCCCGACAATCGCAAACCGCCGCATGGAGTTACATCCCGCCGAATTTTTTCATCATCCGTTGCATATTGAATTTGCCGCCGCCCCCGCGCATCCCCTTCAGCGCACGCTGCATCGTTTTATAGTATTTCAGAAGTTCCCGCACTTCTTCCGGGGTCGATCCGGCACCGAGTGCTATCCGATGGATCCGCGATCCGCTGATAACGGAAGGATTGTCAAGCTCTGCAGGCGTCATCGAGTCCATGACGATGCGGTACCGCTCCATCTTCTGGCCCGTGACGTCAAATGCATCCTGCGGAATATCCATTCCGCCGAGGGGAAGCATGCCGAGCACCTGTTTCAACGGCCCCATCTTCTTTACCGCTTCCATCTGTTTATACATGTCGCGAAGGGTGAATTTGCCGCGGAGCATGGCGTTGACATCCACATCCTCGTCGGTAATGACTTCTCCCGCACGTTCGACAAGCGCTTTCAGGTCGCCCATGCCAAGCAGGCGCGAGATGAATCCGTTGGGATCAAAGCGCTCGAGATCTTCGATGGTTTCGCCGCTTCCGATAAAAACGATGCCGCTCTGTGTCTCAGATACGGCGGAGAGAGACCCGCCACCTTTTGCAGTGCCATCCATCTTTGTGATGATGACACCGTCGATGCTGATCGCCTGGTGGAATCGCCGTGCCTGATCGCGGGCCTGCTGACCCAGAGCCGCGTCGATCACGAGCCACCGGTGTGTCGCCTTCGAGATCACATTTAATCGCACAATCTCGTCGATCAGATCATCCTCAAGTGCATGCCGGCCCTGGGTATCGATGATGATGACTTCTTTCCCGGCAAGCTCCGCAAGGCCGCTTTTCACGATCTGATCGGCATCGGTAACCCCGGGTTCGCCGTAGCACGGGATATTTATCTGGCGGCAGAGATGGAGAAGCTGATCGTATGCACCCGGACGGAAGATGTCTGCACAGATCACACCCGTACGAAGCCCTTTCCGCTGAAAGTATCGTGCCAGTTTCGCGGTTGTGGTTGTTTTGCCGCTCCCCTGCAGCCCCGCCATCAGAATGGTCTGTGGGCCGAGGTGTACCTCGGCGGCCTGCCCCATCAGGCTGACAAGCTCCTCATACACGATCCTGAGCACATGCTCCCGTACCCCCATTCCTTTTGGAGGTTCCTCCTCAAGCGCCCGTTTCTTAATGGACTGGGAAAGCGCCATCACGAGCTTGACGTTGACATCTGCCTGAAGCAGGGCACGCTGGAGATCACGGACGAGTTCATCGACCGCTCCCTTGTCTATGACGGTTTTTCCTGCAAGTTTTTTGAGAGCGTCCTTCAGGCCGCCCCCCAGTCTGTCAAGCATCAGCCACTCTCCCCGAGAAGGTCGTCAACAATCCGATCGGGCGAGAACGGGATGATGTCACCGTATCCCTGCCCGACACCGAGAAACATAATGGGTTTGCCAATGGTATGCGCAATGGAGATCGCGGCGCCCCCCTTCGTATCCATATCGGCTTTTGTCAGGACAACTGCGTCAGTCCCCACTGCCGCGTTGAACTCGCCGGCGCGGAGGACCGCATCGTTGCCGGCGACCGCCTCATCGACATATACGATAAGATCAGGTTTCATGACCCTCTGGATTTTTTCAAGCTGGTTCATGAGATTCGCCCGGTTGTGGAACCGTCCTGCCGTATCGGCGAGCACGACGTCAATCTTGTGGGCGCGGGCATACTCCACCGCGTCGAAGAGTACGGCGGAAGGATCAGCACCCTGCTGATGCCGGATTAGCTTGACGCCGACACGGTCGGCATGGGTCGTCATCTGTTCATTCGCCCCGGCACGGAATGTGTCGCCCGATCCGATAACAACCGAATACCCGTGCTCCTTTAAGTATGCGGCGACTTTCGCAACGGTCGTTGTCTTACCGGTCCCGTTGACGCCGGTAAAAAGAACCCTGACGGGTCGATCGTGTGTGTCGATGTACCCGGTCAGGTCAAATCCTCCTCCCAGTACGTCACGAAGGGCATGTTTCAGCGTGTTTACGACAACCGCATCAACCGATGATCCGATCTTTCGGTGCGTTCCGGTCAGGTCGGTGCGGATGGTTTCAACGATGGCATCCACGGCAGACAGCGCCACGTCATTTTCCAGAAGAATCAGCTCAAGTTCTTCCAGAGGATCGGCGATGTCTTTTTCCGTCAGCACCAGTTCGCGATCGCGAACGAATACCTTCACTTTATCAACGAGGTTTCCCCCGCTCTTCTTCGGGGTCTTCCCGGGAGCAGGTGTTGTGGCCGGAGCTGGCGACTCGAAAGCCTCCTCCTCCGCTTTTTTAATACTCAGGCCCAGTTTCTGCTGGACTCCCTGAAGTCTGTCCCTGAGCGAATCAAACATGGATTACGTACCTGTCTGTCAGCGCTGTGACTGTTGGTAGGCCGAATCGATGCGGCGGGCAACCTCGCCAGCCTGCTTCTGCACGTGCTCAACGGAAGCCGATAGTTTCTTCTCGATAGCTTCCATTTCCGTGATGCGATCCTGCAGATAGGTAATGACGTCATTGTTTTCGCGTTCAACAACGACATCGGCCCCTATATTTAAAAGAACCTTCTTCTGGTCGAGAATCCTGACACGAAGGCTGGCGCCTCCGCCCAGCGGGAGAAGAACCGTGTCATTCCCGGTCTCATCCAGTGCCTTCAGCGTGTCGATAGCGGCGAGCGATTCGAACCGCCGCTGTTCGATGATCTCGAACTGCCGCGAATAGTACTCGATCTGCTGACTGTAATCATTGAGGTACTGCTGCAGCATCTGGACTTCGCGGGGGTCAACCTGCTCCACGTTATTCACCATCAACCAATAAAACGGCGTTGATTTTAATATAATTTCTCTTAAGCCGGTGTTTACTGCCGATGATCGTATAGATGCGCTCTTTAGCAAGCATTTCGTTCGGGACGGTGACGACCTTTGAGTATGGTTTCCACTCGTCACCCACTTTGAACTCACCCTTTACCTCATAGTTCTGCTCTGCCATCATTATCACTCCAGAAATCTGAATACTTCCTCAATCCGCCCTAATTCATAGCCAGTCGTTTCATGTCCGGCAAGGTACCCGCGATTGTTCGCAATAAGCCCGGTACCCACGAGGCCGCTGCCCATATTCACCGAGCCTGTTCCGACAGGGAGATCGGTGATCGACTCAAGAACGGCAATCTCCTGCGGTGTCGACCTCGGGTGGATCAACACGCCGCGGTTTGTCGCCACAGCAGCCATCCCGACAGTCGGCAAACCGCCAAAGGTCGACTTCACAACAGGGACATCGAGAAATGAACCGATCTTTTCCGCTGTTTTTTCCCCGGTATCGGGGTGTATCACTGCAAACTCGTCGTTGCACAGAATGACATTCCCGGCCGCATTCATAGACCGTTCAAGTCGCATGACATCCCGATGCTCCTCCAGAAGCGCAAGCTCTTCGGGAGAGACAAGTCCGCTGACAATCATCCCTGTACTGTTACCGACCAGCAGGGAACCGATAATGGAGCTCCCCTGTATAGTGGTCAGCAGGATCTCGACGCCAAGTGCCTCACGGACCGCTTCCCGGTATGCCGCGGGTGCGGATGGCGGAATGACCGCGATGTCCTCAAAAACACGGGTAAAAACCCCGATGTGAGGATCGGCGTCAAAATCGATCGTTTCTTTCATTT
Source organism: Methanoculleus sp. SDB (assembly GCA_001412355.1). Classification (NCBI taxonomy): domain Archaea; kingdom Methanobacteriati; phylum Methanobacteriota; class Methanomicrobia; order Methanomicrobiales; family Methanomicrobiaceae; genus Methanoculleus; species Methanoculleus sp. SDB. Next base: position 11,540 of record LKUD01000004.1, on the reverse strand, counting down.
CACTCCTCAGCAAGTTCGGCCTGGACCTGTCCGTCTTCGAACTTCATGGCACGGATGCGTATGCTCCGCGGAGGTTTCTCGCTGCCTCGTTCCCATACACGCTCGTTGATAGAACTGTCCAGTTTAACATCTTTACTTTTCATATGTTTTTCGAGAAACGCCCTGACATCCTTGATTGCCCGGTTGCTCCGCTTCCAACGGGGGGCTTTCTTGACATCCCTGAGCGGGATGATATAAATCTGCTCCTTGAGTTTTTCAACCATTGTCTACACCTTCAGGCTGTTCCGTCTCCAGCTGCGCCGCCGGGGGTGGCTGGTTACCTTCCGTTTCGTCCGGATCATGACCCAGGCAGGAACCCGGCGGTTCTGCTCACATGCCTTTGCAAACCGAATCTTGCGACTCATCGTTACTTTACTCATTGTTATCACCGTTTTGTCGTATGTTTACGCGCCCGATCACGAGCGACTGCTGGTGCCCCGGAGGGAAATATGACGCAGGATCGAGTCCGCGCCCGGCAAGTGCCTGGCGGATCTCGGATTCGTAATCCCCGTTGTCAATTTCCCCCGTCTCACCATATCTGACGTCCAGGTACCGGCCCGCAAGACGCTGTATTTCGGGTTTCCCGAAACCGAGCAGGGGCCTGACATAGGAGCATCCGCAGGTTGACTCAAGGTGCTGGACTTCACCGCGACTGAGCATCGGCACGCGATCATTGAACCGTATGCCGTCACCCACAACCCCGTACTCACCCGCGAGAATGGTAATCGCCTCGCGGTGGACATGGTTGATCGCATCATTGGGAAAACCCTGCTTCTCAATCATTCCCGTTACCTCTGCAAGGAGATCAGGACGGAAAGTTCTCACCTGAAGCGGAAGACAGAGTGCTTCTGCCGCCCGGATCACTGCGGCGCGATCACGTCCGGGATCAAACACAAACGTGTTCAGTTCCACATCGTAATCGCGCGAGAGCAGGAGAGCTGCAAGCGCGCTGTCTTTTCCGCCGCTGAAGAGAACCGCTGCCTTCATTATTTTCGCGTGATATTGAAATCCTTCTTTCCCGGTATGATCTGCTTGAGAAGCGCCTTGAGCTGCTCGTCGTTGATACGCTGTCGTACCCTGCCGCTTTGGGCCAGCATTACCAGCTGCTGTTCAACAGCTTTGGCAAATTCCGGGCGTGTTAGTTTAATGGTGTTCAGGCGTTCCCGTGCTTCGGGTTCGAGGATTTTCAGGAGCGCGAGGTGGATCTGTGAATCGATCTCCTTCTGGCGCTCCAGATCTTCCTGCATCGCCTGCTGATCCATCTGCTGACGCTGGAGCTGCTCCATTCGCCTGCGGCGGATTCTGGATAGCTCATCGTCACCCATCATAACACCTCAGTATTTGGCGATTCCCGGCACGGACTCGGCCACTTCCGCTTTCAGACCATTCGCGACGCCGTCCATAAAGGAGCGCCCGGCTGCTGAAACTTTCCGGCCTTCCCTGCCGTTCTCGACGTAGCCTGCGGCTTCGAGCTGCTGAAGGATTTTTCTCAGGATTGAACCGCTTCCCCGACGGAACTGATAGGGATTTGAGCCCCGATCACGTTTTCCGCCGTAGAAAGATCGCATCCGCTGTACACCTACGGGACCGTCCACATACACCCGGCGCAGTATCGATGCCGCCCGCGTGTACCACCAGTCTTCTGCCTCGGGTGGTGCCTGTTTATGAACCCCCGTCTTCGAAAACATTGCCCAGTCCGGTGGTGTCACGGAATCGAGCTTTTTTAACTCCTCTGCCACCTTCTTGATGAACACATCAGAGGGGATATCATATACGGTTGTCATTGTTAGCCTCTCAATTAATATGCCTAATAGCAGTCTTTACTTATTTGTATGAAAGGCTTTTATATATTTCGAGGCGGCCGGGTCAACGACCCGGTGTACCGTAACTTTCGAGGATCATCGTTCTTCCCCTGACAAAAATGAGACGGGCATTGCATCGTGCGGCGATTTCGTCGGGATTGGCGGCGGTGTTCCGGAGCCATCGTATTTTTACCACGTGGCGTCTGGCGAGCTGTGCTGATATTTCCCTGATGGTCTGCTCGGTACAGCCGTTTTTTCCAATCCAGATGGTCGCCCGGAGACGGTTCAGTGATCCCTTGTCAGCGATGAGGCCTCACCACCCTGTATCGCCGGTGGTACCCGCATCGGAGGCAGGTCGTGATGACGTTGCCGTTGTGGACCCGTACGCGCAGATTTACCCCGGGCACGAGATACCCGTAGCACCGCCGGCAGTATAACCGCCGCAGAGTACGGGGTACAGGTACGCGCTGGCGCATCGAGATGCGGCGCGCAAGCGCGACGTATCGATCGCTTAATGCAGGATTCTCATGGAAAACCGCTCCGGCGTTATGAAACAGCGCCTCGATGCGTTCCCGGGCGATCCGCCTTATCTGGGTGTTTTTTCCTTTTTGTGCCATTGCGTCCCTGCGTCTCCACTCGCAGATGTGAGACCAGATTTGGTGCGAGATGGTAAAAAAGGTCGTGTCAGCATCATGGCGGAAGAATACGCGCCTTTCTGCCTTCGATCGTAAGTCTATCCTCGCAGAACAGCTTAACCGCCTCAGGAAGTGCGGCATGCTCTTCCTGCAGAATCCGGATCGACAGACGTTCTTCGTCATCATCCGCGCAAACGGATACGCACCGCTGAATGATGATCGGTCCTGTGTCCATTCCCTCATCCACGAAATGCACCGTGCAGCCTGCAACCTTCACACCATAATCCAGTGCCTGCCGCTGGGCGTGCAGTCCCGAAAAACTGGGAAGAAGTGCCGGGTGGATGTTCATCATACACCCTGAATATCGGCGGACGATTTCCTGCCCGAGGATACGCATATATCCGGCAAGGATGAAGAGATCCGCTTCGCACTCTTCCATCGCGGCTAAAAGAGCGGCCTCATATTCCTTTTTATCCGGAAATGATGTGAAATCAACAATAGAAACAGGAATTCCGGCATTGCGGGCCCGTTCGATTGCAAAGGCATGCGGATTGTCGGTGATGAGGCGTACACATGTCCCGGGAATATACCCGTCGGATACCCGGTCGATGACCGCCTGAAAATTGGACCCGCGCCCGGATGCGATGACCGCAATGCGTTTCATATATCTCATGTATTTGCGGCCTTGGCGTTCTTAATCGTTATCCACCGCGGATTGATCCGGAAGGATCAGTTTGACTTCCACAATCCGGCGGCCCCGCATCTTCATCACGACCAGCCGTATCCCGCTTTCCGGCAGTTCGACAACCTCCCCCCGCCGGGGAATGTGTCCGAGCTTGTCGGTCAGAAGGCCTCCGACAGTCTCGTACGACTCTTCGATGGGCAGATCAATGCCGATCTCCTCGTTGATCCGGTCCACCCAGCTCCGGGCATCGACAATATACACACCCGTGTCAATCGCCTGAACCTGCGGTAATTCCTCATCAAACTCGTCGAGAATCTCTCCTACAAGCTCTTCAAGCATATCTTCGACCGTGACGATACCGGCAAACGAGCCGTACTCGTCCACGACGATGGCGAGATGCACTTTCCGGAACTGCAGCTCTTTGAGAAGCTCCCCAATCTTCTTGCTCTCCGGAACGAAGTGAGCCTCATACATCAGATCCCGAACCGTAACGCCCTTCTTTTTTTCATATACTGCGGAGAAAACGTCTTTTACGTTAAGGATACCGATCGTGTTGTCGATGTGATCATGGTATACAGGGATACGGGAAAAACCGGTCTCGTTAAAGACATTGATAGACGATTCAAGCGAACTTGTATCTGCAATCATGACCACATCGGCACGCGGAGTCATGATCTCGCGGGTGATGGTATCACCGAACCGGAAGACGCGATAGAGCATTTCATGCTCCTCTTCCTGAATGGTACCTACCTCTTCCCCCACATCGATCCACTGCTTTATCTCGTCCTCCGTGACAATCGGGTGGCCGACACCCCCCTGAATGGAGAATATCTTTTTCATACCGTCGTATATATACAGAAACGGGGAGAAAACGATACTGAGGACCAGAACCGGACGCGAAACGGCAAGAGCGAATTTTTCGGCCATGCGGGCGGCGTAGGTCTTCGGCCCGATCTCTCCGAACACCAGCATGATAAATGTGACAATTCCCGTCGCGATTCCGACTCCTGCATCCCCGTACCGTTCAATCGCAATCGACGTCGCGAGTGCTGCGGCGGCGACGTTCACGACGTTGTTTCCTATCAGGATGGTAATGAGGATGTGATCGGTATTCTTCTTCAGGGTTGCGAGTGCACGTGATCCGGCAAGCCTGCGATCAATCAGTGTCCGCACTTTTGCCTGGTTAACGGAGAGTAATGCAACTTCGGATCCGGAAAAAAATGCAGATAAGAAAATGCACACAATAAAGAGCGCAATTTTAACGCTTTCGTCAATCATTGCGTCCACGCCGTGCAACGGCTCTAAACTCAGATTTATTCATATGCGGTGAAACAACATGATATTGTATTGATATTTAATAAAACCAGCGTTTTTCCGGGTAGGTAATTGTACCCGGAGCGAATGGCGGCGATCTGCCGGGAGTGTCAGAAATTGTGCCGGAGGTATCTGACGTCACGGGCCAGTAGTGCGATTTTTTCCTCGCTTGAAAGATCGTGATCAAAGTTCCGGTCCTCGATCTCCAGCGTGAGGTTGCCTGCATACCCGGTCCCTGACAGCATTGCAAGAACTCTCCCGACAGTATCATTCTCCGCCACCGGCAGGTGCATCTTTCCGGACGCGGTTGCGGAGATGTGGACGTTTGCAAGCCGCTCTGTCCCGCAACGGGACAGATATTCTCCGACCTCCGCAAGCGAGACCGAGAGGGCATGGGCGACATCAAGGGTGTATGACAGCCAGGGTTCACGGTCAAGCAATTCTTCCATGTCCGCTGGTGTGCAGAGGAGGGAGTTCACTTTCGGCTCCATGTTCTCGATGGCAATCCTCACACTCGTTTCCCGTGAAGACTCACGCAGCCTGTCGATAAAATAATCGAAACGCTCGTAATCCGCTGCACTCGGTGTTCGCTTAGCTGTCCTCCTGCCCGGGTGCAGGGTTATAATCCGTGCATCGAGGATACCTGCAATCGACACGGATCTGAGTGCGTACTCGACGGAGATTGCTGCGATGTCCGGGTTGATGGAGCAGGGATTAAGGTCGAGCACCGGCGCATGTACGGTTACCGGTGCAAGCCCCGGATGCTCTGCAATGGACCGCTGCACCTCACCCACGGGAAGCCCGCGGATCCAGAAGTGAGGTGTTTCTATCCAGAATTCTATGCCGGTGCACCCTGCCTCATCCACGAAGTCGAAGATATCATCAATCGGGTACTCGTGAAAAAACATGCTTGATGTAGCGAACTGAACCATTATTCTCACGAACCTGACACAGGGTGGTGAGGGAGACTATTTAACCCCGAGGTATCTCCCCATACCTCTCTTCCGCCTGTTAAAAGGAGATTTGATAAGTGCACCCGCCAACATCATCTCGAATGGACTGGTTCACAGCCGGCGCATCGCCGGCACCGGCGGGGGGGATTCAGCGTGTCTCGGAGATTTCCGGGCTTATCGAGAGGTTGCTGGATGATTCCCGTCTCCAGGAGATTTGGATAGAGGGGGAGGTGCGTGATCTCCGGTTTACACCCCGCGGCCATCTCTATTTTTCCCTTTCCGAGCAGAAAAACGGCACGACATATACCATCAACTGCGTGATGTGGCAGAGTTCGGCACGGGAACTCCCGTTTACACCCGAAAACGGAATGCATTCCCTGGCATGGGGTTCGATCCAGGTCTACAAGCCGCATGGAAGATACCAGTTTATCGTACGCGACCTGCGGGCCGCCGGCACGGGGGAAAAACACCTGCTCGTGGAACAGTGGAGAACAATGCTCACCCGGGAAGGAGTCTTTGACCCTGCGCTGAAAAAGACCCTTCCGCGATTCCCGAAAACAATCGGCGTTGTCATGTCCGCTTCAGGCGCAGCACGGCATGATATCGAGCAGGTCATCGGCCGTCGGTTTCCGGTCGAAATTATTCTCTCCCCGGCATCGGTTCAGGGTGACACGGCACCGCAGGAGATTGTCGCGGCGTTGTCCCGGATCGACGGCACGGTGGATGTGATTATCGTTGGCAGGGGAGGGGGCAGCTTCGAAGATCTCTTCGCCTTCAATCATCCCGACGTGGTCCGGGCTATCGCGGCCTGCAGAACGCCGGTCGTGAGTGCGGTCGGCCATGAGACCGATGTCACGCTCTGTGATTTTGCTGCGGATGTGCGCGCTCCGACCCCGTCCGCCGCGGCTGAACTTGTTGTTCCGGACCGGCGGGAAATCCATGCGGAGATCGTACGGATGCGACAGAGGATGCAGGCGGGGCTGGGAGTGAAGACGGAACGCGAGCGCCAGATTCTTGAGGAGGCACGTCTACGGCTTACACCACGCCGGTTCAGGAGACGGCTCGATACCGGGATGCAGTCTCTCGCGGAGACGGCCGAACGCCTGCACCGGGGCATCTGCCGATCCATCGAGCGGGAGCGGCTGAGACTCGGTCATGCACGCGCACGGATGGAGGCGGGCAATCCGTACCGCCCGCTCGAACGCGGGTACGCGCTGGTGACGAAAGACGGCCTTCCCGTCACCCGTTCAGGGCACCTGCATGCGGGCGACTGCGTCGATATCAGGATGGCGGACGGGAGCAGCAGGGCACGGATTCTCGAGGTGAACCATGACAGAGAAGTATGAAACGCTGATGGAAGAGCTTAAGGAGATCATAAGAAAAATCGAGGACGGTTCGGTCGGGCTTGACGAGAGTATCGCACTGTATGAAAGGGGATCTCTTCTGATCCGACAGTGCGAACGTCTGCTTGAGGAGGCGGAACTCAGAATCACACGTCTGGATCAGGGATAGTGACGATCATCTCCACGTCCATCCGGGCGCCCTCCTGCAGGCTGCGGATCATGCTTTTCGGAAAGGACCGGGCCGTCTGATCCGCGTGAATTGCGACTGTGCGCCCGCATACATACCCGCTTCGCCGCCAGACCATGTCAGTCGGGTGATCCAGCGTCATGGTGCTGCTCCCCTTCGCATTCACCGTGAATGACTCTCCACCTACCGCAAACACGGTGAAGATTTCAGCCCTGTCATTCGCCAGTGCCTTTCGGAAACGCTCTCCAAGTCCTGCCGCCCCCCTGTCCGCACCAATCCCGAGAATGCAGGTTCCGGCGGGGGTGAGGTGGGTCTCCGATGTCACCTCAAGCGTCGTCCTGTGCGTACCGGTCACGTACCGGTGTCCGAAACAGAAGAATCGTTCGCGTAGTTCCATCCCCATAGAAATGAGGGGTGCCCGCCGATGAAGGTTGCGAAGCATCAGCACCGGAGAGTACTATATCTTTGACGGGAAGTCTAATAGTACAGACATGATGATGCAGCATACCTGTCCCGCCTGTGGCGAAGAGACGGAGCATGAAATCGTAAAGGAGGGGCACGAACTCCTCGTTCGCTGCACCGTGTGCGGAGGTGTTCACCGGGTTCCCCGCCCGAAAGAACCCCGGATTATTGCGGTCAGGACCGTGGTGAGCCATGAAAAGGAATCGCGTGTCTGCAGCATCGAACTTCTGGATGACGAGATGTGTTCCGTCGGGGACTTGCTTGTGGCCGAATGCGATGATGATGTCATGGGCGTCGAGGTAACGTCTATCGAACGGGCAGGCGCGAGGGTATCGAAAGCTCGTGCGGCAGAAATCCAGACTGTCTGGTCACGTCTTGTGGAGCAGGTCATTGTCAAGGCATCTGTTCATGACGGCCGGACAACCCTGCCGCTGTACATCCCCGTCGCCGGCGAAGAGGACTTCATCGTCGGCTCGGTCTACCTGGCAGGCCGGATACGGTTCCGGATCACCCGCATTAAACTGCGTGACGGAGCCCTGATGAAAAAAGAAGGCTGGAAAGCGTATGCCAGAAAAATAAAACGGATCTACGGGATCCGTATCTGACATTTCACGCCATTGCATCCCGTATCGCCTGTTCAAGCTCCTCCGGGTGGACGACACGCTCGAAACGCCTCACTTCGGTGTCGCCTTCAAAAATAATAATCGTCGGTGTGACGTGCAATCCGTACCGGGCGATATATTCCTGATTTTTCAGGGCATCAATCTCTTCAATTTCGATGCCGAGCGCCTTGCTGACCTCCCTGTTGATGGGGGCCTGTTCTTCGCATCCCATGCATCCTTCCTGGTTAAAGCAGAGGACCCTCACGACCATAGGTGAATGAGGGGGGGGAAGGCATATATACCCTCCCGTATTGTCCGGTATTACCCGGCCATTTCGCTCAGAATTATATCCGCGTAGGCATATCCGTATCTGATATCGATACTGTCGGCCTGCTTATCAACCACTTTGGTGAGGCGGAACGGAACTTCCGGGGTTGTATTGTCGACGGCAATGATGGGAGCCGTCGAAAAACCGAGCGGCACCCAGTCACCCAGATTAGTGGTACTGAAATTTCCGCCGAAGTTTTCGAACTCCTCTACGGAGAGTGTCCAGACCGGAGATTCCGGATACTCAAAGGACACACGTTTCCGCTCATTCTGGCGCATGCCCTCGCATGCATCGCTTATTGTTTCCAGCTCAAACGAAAGGAGCGCATATTTCCCGATCGGATAATACCGTGTACCGTCGGAGACATACGCATCCACCGAAACTATATCCTCCGTCACGTTTCCGCCGACGTTCAGACTGATCGGCTGTGTCACGAGTACCCCCTCCCCGGTTTCGAGGGCGTTCTTCATCACCTGCTGGTTCGAGGTGAGGACGGCGAGCCCGCTCTCGTCCCGGAGCGTGAAGTCGAGGGCGACCGCATTCCCGGGTTGTGCAGTTTTAAAGGCAGAAAAAAAACCCATATTCAGTGTGAATCCGGCAACACAAATCACCAGAATGAAGAGTGCACCTATCTTCATGTAATTCGGCGAGGAATCGGGCTTCTTGCTATTCCGCTGCGCTTTCATTGTATAGTATTCATTCCCCCATGCAGATAAATCAGTATTATGGGGCAGTACCCGGGAGGAGCGGGCAAGCTTCCACCACAACAATGAAAGGCCGGTGCATATGCCGGAATCACCCGAATTCATTCTCTTGCCCACACCGCGTCCCTCCAACGCAACAGAACCCAGCACAGGGTTCTGTTGCGTTGAAGGGACTTGAGGTGATTTTGAAATGACTGTTGCATCGCGGGACTTCAAACAACTTTTGTGGAGTAATGAAGATGATAGAATCTTGTTCTTTATTAGATTAAGGGCAATTATCCAAGTTTTCTTTTTAGGCTTAGTGATGTGTGGTGTTGCAGACAAGAGATTTTTTTTATTTCTTATCCCGTTTTGTGCAATTTCTTTTTATTATGATACCCATCCACTCTAACCAACAGTATTACAAACAATTACATTTTAATTTAGATTGATGTTGTATTTCCTCATTTTAATAATATCATCGGGTATTATTTTCTTTGTTCATTCTAATATTGATATTACTATAAATATGATGAATTATTTTTTTATAACTCTATTATACTATGCTGCAATTTTGTATATTGCTGTTGGCATTGCATATGCGTTTTTTATATCCTCTTATTTTTTGTATCAACAAATATCTTTTGTTGGAAACTACAATAAATTTAATAAAAACGATTCTAAAGCGCGTCGCAGATATTTTTGGTCAATATTCCGATCTAATATAATCCTAACAATCCCTGTATTTATTTCCATTTATGTTTATTTACAACCAAAAAGTTTTGAAGCCATATATTCGTTCTTTATGACGAATTTGATTGTTTGTGTAGCATTTTTTTCTTCTTTAAGATTTTCAGCAAATCCAACCATGCCTATATTTAACTTATTTAGAAAACAAAAACAAATTTTATTATCACACAGACAGAAAAAATCTATTCAAAGGTATAAAGAAAATATAATATCCTTTTATTTTTCTATAACAGAGGTTGCAATATTCTTGTTAATTATGCAAGGTTTACTATATATTATGGCAATCCTAAATGGAGAAATGTCTATACCAAATATTACCTTATCAAATATTCCAATTGATAAGTTATTACAATTAATTTTTGCTTATATTCTTGCATTGTTTGTCTCTACTATTAGTATAGAATCTATTTTAGAAAGATGGGAACCAATAAATCTCACTTAATCTAAATTTCTTACTTTATTATGTGATTTTCTCTCTGTTTGTTTTAACTGGATTTTATTCTCCAATATATTCGGTTTCCTTCGGATTTTCGTGAAATGTGCCTTCTTCGGTTAAGACTACTAAGATACTTTTTCGCGGTTTCCCAAGAAATGTCCAATTTGTCTGCAACCTGTGACGTGGTTAGCGGGCGGCGGGCTGTTCGTAACAGACTGAGAATCGCGCGTTCATAAACGTTGAAATCAGCCTTCGACATCTTCAACCACAACCATTTCTAACGGGATTTTTCTGTTTGGCCGTTCATCAGATGCAGCAATCCGTATTGTTAGATCCACCTTATCACCACGTTTCAGGTCGTAGAAAGATGCAATTTCACGGGGAATGCGAATCATCATCTGCCGGCCGTCATAGCTCAATCGCACTGTTTTTTGGATTACGTCCGAATCAATAAATTCCAATTGATCTGTTCCCTCATCCATGCGTACGCACCAGTATCATATTTTTAAGTGTATTATGTACGATATTGTATTTATAGGTTATCATTCGTACGATCCATAGAAAGTTTTATTATGTTGTAATTCCTATAGTAATTCGTACGATTAATACTCTACAAGGTGATAGTGATGTATTCTAATCCGCGTGAAGTCAGGGCGATGAAGATTGTTACGGAGTCGGAAAACATCAAGCAAATTAAATCAAACGTCTGGTACGTCCGTTCGCAATCGAATGACGGATATTATACCGTGTCCCGAAGACTGGCAGAAAAATTCGGAGCTGCAAACCGGCACATCTGGAAATGCGACTGTCCCGATCACGTCTACCGTCACCAGATCTGCAAGCATATCTATGCTGTTCAATTTGCCCTGAAACTGAAGAAGAATATTGCCTGTGAGTCTGTCTCATATCCACAGCAGCCGGTCTTCCATGAAAGCATCCATGAAGGAGAATTATTCTGCTCGCAATGTGGCAGTCTGCAAATCGTCCGGCGCGGTCAGCGCAAAACGAAATTCGGAATTACTCAACGATATGGGTGTAAAGATTGTAATTTCAGGTTCACGCAGGACCAGGGTTTCAAGCACATGAAACACGATCCGAAGATCATTACCCTCGCCCTGGATCTCTACTTCAAGGGTGTGAGTCTCCGCAAGATCGCCGACCACCTCAAACAGTTCCATGAGATTGAGGTCGCGCAGACCACGCCGATGCGCTGGATCAAGAAGTATCTGAAACTGCTTGCACACTACGTTGAGAAGAACAAAGTTAATACCGGGAAAATTTGGCATTCCGATGAAATGACCGTGTTCATCAAGAAAGAGGG
>LKUD01000003.1 GCA_001412355.1 Methanoculleus sp. SDB | reverse complement strand
TAGGAGAGGCCCGTTGCCTCGAGTGCGCCGAGCGGGGTGGTCTCGCTGACGGTGTAGGCAGTGCCGGCTGCATCAAGGGAGTATGCCGTCACGTCGAAGGTCGCGCCTGATGTCAGGGTCACCGGGCCGTCATACAGGACGTCCGTGACCGGTGCCGGATCATCGCTGAGAATAATGATGTCCGAGATGTACTTCACCGAGAGGCCGGTGGTGGTGGGGTACATCTCCGTTCCCGAATAATAGTAGTACCAGTACTCCGGTGCCGCAGCCTCGTGCCAGTTCCAGTTCCCGAACGCATGCACGCCGAACGGGTTTGTTGCGTCGTCGGCGAACCAGACCAACCGCATGCCGTCAGAGTAGCCGGTGTCGGGATACGATCCCGAGGGGTACGTGGAGAGGCCATCGATGTACCAGGTAAGCACCATCGGGCCTTCCCGGGAGGAGTAACCGTACACGTTTTCGTAGGCAAACGTCTTGGAGAGGCCATCGGAGGCCTTGACCAGCACTTCCTCGCCAGCGTTCATACCCCCGACCAGATCGCAGAGATCTTTTACGTTCGTGCCCTTGACGGCCCCCATGTCCTTTGTCAGGACATTCGTGTCTTCCGCCGGGTTCCACCGGAGCATTTCCTCAGTCGCCGGGTCAGGATCATCCAAAAAGACCGGGCCCTGGTGGTAGTAATGGGTTGTCCCGTCACCCATCACCGGCAGATTGGCTTCGAGCCATACATAGTCAACCGTTGTTTCATCAATGACGGTCACGCCGTCACTGGCAAGTTTGGTAATCGTGACCGTGGTCGTCGGGGCAGCCGCCGCCGCGCCGACGCATGCCACCACGAGACACAGTACCATCAGAAATACACGCATTGCATTCATCGAATTCTCCTCCCGCAGAACTGCCGGGCGGTTGCTCCACACACCAGCCGTCCCCCTCCAGTACGACAGTCGGGTTCTATCGGGTTATGGTTACCTTAACCCCCCATTTGGTAAAATAATTTCCATTTATATCATTCATAAGTTAAAATTATTTGATTATCAATCCGTAAATCATATTTGATGTAATAATGGGATAATGTCTGGTGATAATCACTGGGGTAAACAGGTATCCGGGGCACGGCTCGTCCAATACCTCCCCGCCACGCCAAAGAAGAAAAAAGGAAAAAGAGAGATTTTCCACCGGACTTTCTATCGGGTCCGCCGGTGTCGGCCTGACAGCTCCTGATACGCACGTGGCCGGTATCCTTCAGGCTACAGGTACCGCGATGACCGCTTCCGGGGAAAGGGGTGTCGGCCACGACGTTCTCCCCCCGGCAAACCGTTCGAGCGTAAAATTGATGAAATCGGCGGCACCCTCCGGGTTTTCAGCCGTCGTAGGTATGGTGATGGCATAGACTATCGGCCGGCCGGTCCGGAGACTGCCGATGGATGAAAACCGCTGGAACGAAAGCCGGACTGCGACGGTGGCGTACCGGGGGGCCAGCTCCGGCGATCCCAGATCTATCTCGGGCGGGAGGTCGATCCACTGCAGCCCGTGCTGCCGGGCAACGCTCCGGTACTCGAACGCGTAATCAATACCGCCGGCATCGAGCAGGGATAATAAAAATATGCTTCCGTCCCGAATCACGATTTTTTCCGCTTCAGGCTCTAAAAATTCGGGAAGGAGTGCCGTTGCCACCGATCCGTCACGGACAACCGGTACCGGATTCCCGAGATGATCGGCAATAGTGGCATGGTACAGCCCCGGCAACCCGTAATACTCTTCAGCGAGCATCATCACCATCTGCGCCCGGTAGCCTGCCGCATCGAGCACCGGATTCGAAAAGCCGAAACGGACACCGGGACGGGCAAGAATGTCGTACCAGTTTTCGGCGGTAATCTCGCCGGCATACCGGCTTGCGTTCGTATAGGCGATGACCATGCGGTTCATCGCAAAGGGGATGTACCATTCCGCGTACCGCCCTTCTCCGTCCGCCACGGGGAGCGACATCATCTCGGGAATCAGCGACTCGTCCGCAACCGCCACCACATCCACCCGGCGGTGCAGGTCTGTCACCTGCCGGATGGCCTGAATGCTGCCGTGCCCCTCGATACGGACGTCGACATCGGGGTGCAATGCTTCGTATTCCTGCTCTATTACCTCGAACGGACCGAGGAGGCTGCCTGCCGGGACAACATTCAGGACGCTCTTCTCCGATGAGGGGGCAGAACAGCCTGCCAGAAGCATCGCAGCACAGCAGCATGCGATCAGGAGAAGAGCACTCCCCGCCCGAATCTGTTTCATATCAATCAATCCGCCTGTGTGACCGGATACGCTCCCGAGACACCGATCCCGTGAGTGATTGTGGGGAGGATAAATGGATAAATATTGTGAATTATCGAAGAAATAAACTATTTCTCATTACTGCTATCCAGTGAAATCCGGCACCCCCGCCCGTTCACGGGGCGGAGGGTCCCCGGCCGTTCGTCACGGAAAAAAGTGTGGCTGTTCAGGCCCGCCGCCGCAGGACCCGGGCATTGCAGCCGAGAATTCCCCGGAATGCGCCGGGGATGAGGTGTATCCGACAATCTCAAACGTGCCGGGAGTCATATCCCGGCCATCATAGCCATAATCATCACGCGTTCCGCCGAGGCAAGTTGACGAAACGAGGATGTACCCGCCCGGAACCGGGCAGAATTTCCCGGAAATAAACGATCCCCGCGTGTACGGGCCTCTCACCACGTCTGATCCTTACGATATCGCTGGGCCGCTTTGCTGAGCCCCTTCCACCGCTTCTTCTCAAGGCGTTTCAGCCCGATATCGGCCTTTTCGGCCTGGAATGCGGCTTCCTGTGCCAGCCGCCGGTAGCTCATGAGCCGCTCCTCCGGGAGAAGGCCTTCGCAGACTGCCTCCCTGACCGCACAGCCGGGCTCGTTTCCGTGGCGGCAGTCGGGATACCGGCACCCTCTGGCGAGCTCGAGCACGTCCGGGAAGGTGTCACCCAGACCCGGTCCGGCAGTGCCGAGCCGGATCTCCCGGAGGCCGGGGTTGTCGATGAGCATCGCTCCGCCGGGGAGCACGAAGAGCTGGCGCACGCTCGTAGTGTGCCGGCCCTTTCCATCCCACTCGCGGACGTGCCCCGTCTCCTGCACTGCTCCTGCCATGAGCCCGTTGATGATGGTGGATTTGCCCACCCCCGAAGAACCGATAAGGGCAATGGTCGTCCCCGGCTGCAAAAATTCGTCCAGCCCGGAAAGGCCGCCCTCCCGGAGCGCACTGACCGCGACGACCGGTACGTTCCCCGCAACCGCGGAGGCCCGCATAACGAGGTCTTCGGGGTCATCTGCGAGGTCGGCCTTGTTGATCACGATCACCGGTTTCGCCCCGGATGCATGGACGACCGCAAGGTACCGTTCGAGTCTGCGCAGGTTGAAGTCGGCGCCTGCGGCCGTCACGATAAAAACGGTGTCGATGTTCGCGGCAATCACCTGTTCGTCGCCGCCCTCTCCCGGTGCCCCGCGGGAGAAGGTGGTGCGTCTCGGCAGGATATCCACGATCATACGAATGCCCTCCTCCGGCCGGTCGAGAATCACGACGAAATCGCCGACCGCAGGCGCCCGGCCCGTGCGGCGGAGTGCCCCGGAGATGCCCATTCTCGCCGGACCCCCGGCGAGAAGCACGTCGAAGGCCGTCCGGTGCCTGCTCGACACCCGCCCGGCACTATACGGGCCCGAATACCGGGCGAATGTCTCGTCGCATGCCTCGTCCCACCCGAGGGCCTGAAGAGTGAGGGGGCTGGCTGCCTGAGTGGTTGTCGCGGTTTCGTTCATAGCGATTTCCCGTGATATTTGGGTGAGGCACGAAGATTCAAATGCCTTTTCCTGTTGCATCGCTTCGGAGCATGATCACCGGGCCCGCCCCGCCGGTCTTTCCGCTCATCGACCTGCGCGAGCTTTTTAGCACCCCTCCGGCGCCGTGCACCAGCGGCGGGACTCACCCGACTTCTATAACAGGTGGCACACCCTTGTCTGTCTGCATCCGCTGCGCCAGATCATGACCCCCCACAGTCGCAGGAAATCACCGGGAGGAGGGGAGGGCCGGGGTATCTGTAACCGATCCGGAATCGTTCTGGTGAGTCCTTATGTTGCACTTTTTTTCAGGCACTTTGTAGAGGGATTTTCAATAATTTTCCGCAGGCCGCCTTCCCGCGGTTCTCATCTCCCTGCGGAGTTTCGCAGGTAAATTCCGGCAAAACAGCCCCATACTGATGAGAATTAAGAGCCTGATGCATGAATTATTTAAGGCCAGACAACTGTACTTTTTGTATGGAGAGCATAGCATTCTCTATCGAGTTCCAGATGAGTCTGCTCCTCTTCCTCGCACTTGCCGGCTACCTTCTGGCATCCCGGATCAACCAGTCGGCAGTGATAGGGGCCATTCTCGTGGGGATACTGGTCGGACCGAGCATGCTCAGCCTGATCACCTACACGGACTTCGTCCGGAGCCTGGCTCACCTGGGAGCGATTATCCTTCTCTTTGTCATCGGTTTCGAATTCAATATCAAGGATATCCTCAAAATACGCTACGGTGTCATTGGTTTAATCGGCGTCGTCATACCCTGGATTGGCGGCTACTTCACAGCCCTCCTCTTCGGATTCGACCTCGCAAGCGCGGTCTTCGTCGGCACAGCGCTCACCGCGACCAGTGTTGCCATCACCGCCAATGTCCTCAGAGAGATCGGCATGCTCCAGACCGAAGCTGCGAGAGCGATCATCGGCGTGGCCATCATCGACGACATCCTTTCACTGCTTGCGCTCTCCCTCACCGAAGACCTGGTCAGCGGGAGCATCTCGGCAGTCTCGATATCGTTTGTTCTTGCCAAAGCCCTCGCTTTCATCGTCATCGGCGGTGCCATCGGGCTCTTTGCCGTGAGCCATCTCATCGAGCGGATGGATGCTTCACGTCTGGCGCAGTTATATCCTGAGTTCGTCTTTATCTTCGCCATGATGATCGCGTTTCTCTATGCCATGTTCGCAGACCTGATGGGTCTGTCGGGGATTGTCGGGGCATTCATCGCCGGGGTCGCTTTCGAGGGGATTGGGCTCCGGAACAGCAAGGACGTCAAGGAAGGCGCCGAATACCTCCAGATCATCTTCGCGTCGATCTTCTTCGTCTCGCTCGGTATTCTTGCGGATTTTCGTGCGCTCACTCCGGAGATTTTTTACTTTCTCATAGCACTGACCGTGGTTGCCATCATCACCAAGGTGATAGGGTGCGGCCTTCCTGCCCGGATTATGGGGATGTGCCGCGAAGATTCTCTGATCGTTGGATTTGGTATGGCCCCGAGGGGCGAGGTGGCGATGATCGTCGCGCTTATTGGGCTCAACAAGGGGCTTATTGGCCAGGGAATCTTTATCGCGATCGTCCTGATGAGCCTTCTGACCACCGTCATCACGCCGATCGTCTACCGGAACTGGTTCTTCAAGGGTGAATACTGCAGATAGGGGAGATGGGGGGAGAAAGAGGCCCGCATCCCTTCAAACTCCCTGACCGGGCCCGTCCCGCCCGTATCTCAGAAGTTCTTGTCACGGGCCGTCAGAAACATCATGTCGGCGGGCGGTTGTTCCGGGCATGCCGATGCAGGGAGCTCCCTGAGGCCCGAAACCGCGCTGAAGGCGTACCGGGTTCTGGTGCCTGCCTTCTCCGGGTCCTCCAGCCACGCATACAGCCGGTCCATGAAAGGGTTGACCCGGTTGATGATGGGGATCACGATGAGGTTGTCGGCCTCTGCCGTGGCGATAATCGTTTCGATGTCATCACTATCCGTGTTGATGGCCGTCTTCTCCCGGAGGCGGGGCGGCAAGTGCTTAAAGACGTGCCCGGTTCCGAATCCGGCAAACCAGATGCGTTCGATCCGGTCCCCGAACTTCTCATCGATTTCACCGAAGAAGTCCTCGAATATATCGCTCCTTCCTACG
Organism: Methanoculleus sp. SDB; assembly: GCA_001412355.1. Classification (NCBI taxonomy): domain Archaea; kingdom Methanobacteriati; phylum Methanobacteriota; class Methanomicrobia; order Methanomicrobiales; family Methanomicrobiaceae; genus Methanoculleus; species Methanoculleus sp. SDB. The sequence goes on along the minus strand of LKUD01000003.1, from coordinate 6,515 downwards.
CGATCCTTGCGAAAGTACGCCACGAGAGCGACCTGCTCCGGGGTTTGCCGGAGGAGGTACCTGAGCATGTGAATGAGGGAGATGGGGTCGTTGATCTTTGCCGCGTTGACGTACCGGACCGAACGGCAGTTCACCTTCACCTTGAGTTTCTCCGTGATCCTGCGGAGAAACGGTGCCGGGTTCTCATGTATGCCGAAGGTGCTCTGCATAAAAGCGGCCGCATTGCAGAAGTTTTCGATGCCCGGAATCTCCCGGTACTCCGGAGGGATCGAAACGTCGTGGAGCACCACGTGGCGGGGGTGCTGCCCGGCGAAATCACGGAGGATCGGGAAGACGAGATCATGGACTTTCGGGATCGGTTCGCTGTAGTAGACGTGTTTCAGCTCGTCGGTGACCAGCCAGTTTCGTGCGAAATTTTCCGTCATCTCGGCAAGATCGTTTCCGAGCCCCTCCGTATGGTCTATCCTGATATTCGGGATGATGATATGGCGGGGGCGAAGAATGTGATGGATATACCGCATGGTGTAGGGCGTAATGGCCTGGTTTTCAAAAATAATCGCGTCGACATCGTGACTGATGACCGAGGGAATGTTGTCGTAATCGAGCAGTATATTGTCCCGCTCCCGGAAGATGTCGATATGCTCGCCGTTATGAATGATTTGCGGGGATTCGCCGGTGATCTTTGCAAGGGTCCGGGCTCCGGTACCCCGGATCATCTCTTCGAGCAGCATCACCGTCGAGGATTTCCCCCGGGTCCCCTCCACAAGTACACGCATGGAAATCCGGCTGATCTTTTCTTCAAACGCCCGGATGTCTCCGGACCGGTGGATCTCTGGAATGAATGCCTTCATGGTTCTCCCTCAGACGATCGCCGACAGCCCCACGGCGAACAGGTACACCGCCGCAAAGTTGAGAGCCAGCATTCCGGCGCTCTGGAATCCGCTTTCGACGGTATAGCTTTCTTTTGCAATATTGTACGCGATAATCCCCGGGAATATCGTGAAGATGATGATCTCCTCGAGGTGGAGAGCGTAAACAAACGAGACGAGTTCGATGATGGCGCCCGAGGCAAGGATCGATACTCCAAGGTATCCGTAGAGGAGCCTCCTCCCGTAGAGGAGGGTTTTTTCCGCCACGGCCTGCATCACGAAGAGGCAGACAAGTGCCGATACGATGAAAACCGGGAGAATTGCCACGTCCTGCAGGGTGTAAATCACGAGGAGGGGAATGGCAATAACGCCCCCCACCTTGTAGCGCTTCACCTCGTAGAGGAAAAACCCGAGGGCGAACCCGAAGAGCAGCGTCGCCATAAAGACGAGAATGTTCATTAGCAATACCTCATCCTAAAAAGTATTTAATTATTCGCCTTATTGGTTATCTCTAATGATAAACAATTGCAGCACCGGAATCGTGCCGCCCGGGCCCCCCGTCCGCAGACACTACCGTCCGCGGGCGACAAGGTATTTATCCGCCCGTTCCCATGCTCACCACGGGGACGGCACTTCCCGGTGGGGGACCCGTCCGTGCCAGGCGTGCGGGTACCCTCGCACGGGATTGAGGTGACGATGCGTGATTGAGGAACTATCTGAAAGCTCCGGCAATGTGCTTGGATTCCAATTTTCCGGGGAGATTACCGATGATGACTACATGGGATCGTTTATTCCCGCCCTGCGGCGGGCTGTCAAGACGTTCGGAACGATCCGCGTGCTCGTTGATATCTCCGATATGCAGAGCGAGGACTTCGGTGCGATGGACGATGATATCCGGGAGCGGGAGCGGATCCTGTACGTTGAGCGGGAAGCCATCGTTGGTGATGAAGACTGGGTGAAGCGCCTGGTAAACGTCGACCATTTCTTCCTCTTTCCCGGGGCCGACGTCCGTTTCTTCGGAACGGAGCACCGGACAGAGGCATGGCGCTGGCTCCGGGAGGGTCTGCCGTCATCGATATCCCGGTGAAAGGGCGGATAGCTGCGACGGTTTTCTCACAGAACGAAGCCGCTCGCTGTTGCGTCACTGCTGAGGGAATACACGCGGCAGGAGAAGCTGTGATACCTGACCAATGCACGGGTACGGTGGCCATTCGCATCCGACTCACTATTAGGAAATCCCGCAGGGATACGCTCAGAGAGTTTTCCTGCTTTGATTGTGACCGGTACTAAAAAGATTATTTTATTATTGCCGCCTTCACCTTTGCCATGACGTCCGGCAGTATCACCGGCATATTGTGGGCAGAGTCTAGTATCTTTGATTAAAGAAGGATTAAGAGGAAGAACAAGAAGTACAGAAAGTACTCTCACATTTCTTCCAGAGATAATCCACGAATAATCAGTTCTCAAAAATGAACTTGCCATTCTCAGAAAAATTATTTGATCTAAGTTCCATTCCAATTAAAGGTGAGGTGGATCTTACAATCACCTGATATTAAAAAGATTTATATTTTTGCAAGCAACTCTTTCTTTTTCGTCTCAAATTCATCCTCAGATAAAATACCTGCATTTTTCAATTCTGATAGTTTTTTGATCTGATCTACAATATCCACTTGTTCCTGAACAACAACTTGGGATTGCCCCTGTGATTTTTTTCCTCCCCCTATTCTCCCTGCAATACCCATTTGAATAGTCTTTAATATGTCATTTGCACCGTCTTTTGGAATATTTTTAATCATAAAAGGTTGTGGATTGTGTCGCATATTAATGAATAAATCAGTTGCTAAAATACCTTTCTTTAAATTTGCGTTCGCCATATCCGAATAAAGGTGATCTGTAATATTTGCTCTTAAACCAAGAGTAGTGGGGGTCATTTTGATTATCCGATTATCAGTGACAAAAATTGATTCCAATCCTGTTAATTTTCCACCAACACTTCCTGCTAAATTTCCTAATCCAGATTGTTGGAAAGCGAATAATACATTTTCTTCTGGTAGCAATACACTTTGTATTTCATCAGGAATCTCAATTTCGGAACCAGATAATATACTTGCCATGGTATTTAATACCAAATATAAAGGATAAAAACGTTATGATTTGATTTAATAGATCTTAGGAAACGACGCATGGTGTTGTGCATGGGCGGAAATGAGGATACGGCTCGACTCGGGGCCTGCACGGTGGTGATCATCGGCGGGGGCCCTGCCGGGCTTTTCTGTGCGCTGCAGGCAGCCGGTGAGGGTCGACGGGTTCTGGTCCTTGAGAAGAACGCCACATGCGGGCGGAAACTGCTGATCACCGGCACGGGGCAGTGCAACCTGACGAATGCAGGGGATATCGGGGACTTTTTCTCCCATTACGGCGATCACGGCTCATTTCTTCGGCCTTCCCTTCGCGGATTTACCAACCGCGACCTGCTTGCGTTTTTTAAGGCGCGGGGCCTCTCCACAACCACAGAATCCGGAGGAAAAGTCTTTCCTGCGTCGAGGAAAGCGCAGGATGTCCTTGCTGTCCTCCTTTCCGCCTGCAGGGAACGCGGTGTCATGATCCGGACCAGCGAACCGGTGCGGAGCGTTGCTGCCGGGGACGGCCGTTTTGTCATCGTATCGCAGGAGGCCGTATACCCGGCCTGCTGCTGTGTGATCGCCACCGGCGGTGTCACCTTCCCGGGCACCGGTTCGACGGGCGACGGATACGCCTTTGCAGCGGGGCTCGGCCATTCGGTGACCGAGCCGGCGCCTGCGCTTGCCGCCGTAACGGTGGTGGATTATCCCTTTGCGGACTGTGCAGGGACGTCGTTTGAAAACCTGCCCGTCTCCCTGTACAGGGACGGGAGAAAGATCCGGCAGCAGACCGGGGACCTGCTGCTGACGCATTACGGTCTTTCCGGTCCGGCAGTGCTCCACCTTTCCCGGTATGTACGGGAGGGCGACGTGCTGGCCGTCGCCTTCCTTCCCGGCCGGGACCCGGCGGAGCTGCACCGGGAGCTGACGGAAAAAATCGCGGCCCGCGGACAGCGGCAGGTCAGGACCCTGCTTCTTGAATTCGGGCTTTCCGAGCGCTTTGTCAGGCGACTGCTTGAAATCACCGGCATATCTCCCGACCGTACCGGCGCCCACCTGTCACGGGCGGAACGTGCCGCCCTCGTCGCCGGCCTTATCCGCCATCCCTTCACCGTCGCAGGACTGGGCGGGCTGAACGAGGCAATGGTCACCGCCGGCGGGGTGGCGCTCGATGCGATCAACCCGAAGACCATGGAATCCCGGCATTTTCCGGGGCTGTTTTTCATCGGCGAAGTGCTTGACATCGACGGCGACACCGGCGGCTACAACCTGCAGGCGGCGTTCTCGACCGCTGCAGCGGCGGCCCGGCGGATTGCGGTGCTCTGCGGCGGTTGAGGGTGCATGCACCGCCTGTTCTGCGAACATTCCGGGTGGAACTGGGGAGACGGAGAGCGCAATTGCCACATCTCGCCCGCGGGACCGTACTGTGGCCGGGATCCTGATAAAACATCATGTATTTTTTGAGTGTTTTGATATCTGACGGAAATTTGACGTTTAAAGCTTCGTTCTGACAGGGGATCGGGGCGGTTTTCTAATCGCATGTTCATTCTCCTGATAAGCAGCAGATATTATGACCGTCCCGAACCCTTTTATCGGTGGATTAACCTTTTTTAATTGATAAATTGGTAAAATTAGCCATAAGTTTTATTTCAACCCCGGTGCATGTTTGCATTTGGATTTACTACGACGTATTCAGCATTCCGGAAGCAGAATCCCTGCCCAAACCGGCACGTCGTCCGATGGGTGAAATAAGAGGGTGATGGTATGAAAGACACGGTGAGAAATCGAATTGCACTACTGCTGCTGGTATGTGGGGTTGTGCTCGTTGCCGCACCTGCGAGTGCCTATACGACCGCAGTGACGGTCACGAGACTGGCAAGCGACGGGTTGACACCTATTGGCCAAACGACGGTGAATATGTCGTGGATGGAAGCAAATCTCCCTGTTTACGGTGACGGTTTGACCTCTTACTACTTCCAGGGACCTGTTTTTGAGGGGGAGTGGGAGGCCAATTACGGGGTATGGTTTCCGGAATACCGTAACGACTGGCCGGGGGGGATAGCTCCCTCATGGGATGAATCCGAAGAGAAATGGGACAGGTTCTGGAACGGGATCGAGTACGTGCAGAACGAGGAGGTCAACTGGCAGACAAAAAATCTGGGAACACTGAAGGGGACCGACGTGAAAGATCTCTGCGACCTCGCAGGCGGCGTTCCGGAAGGATCATCCGTCCGTATCATCGCAACGGATAACGCATACAAAGAGCTCCCGTATGCTGCCGTCTACACTCCCGATACGCGGCTCGGACCCTATGTAGTGACCTGGTGGTCGACGGGAGGCGGTGAAAGCGGTTCCACCGGCGGGTATGCCGGGCCTGATTATACGACCGGAATGCGGGCAACCTTTTTAGCAGACGATTCGGGAAATCCCGTGGGTGAACACGTCGCCGGGCTGGGTGACATGGCCTGGGGACTCCCGTCGGAGTACTGGTATTACTATATGAGCGGCGGTATCGAATACCCCTCGCTGGGCGGCTATACCCTGAAATATGTCGACAGGATATGGATCTCTACGGATGAACCTGTTCCTGCGCCGGTTGCCGAGTTTACGGCAGGAATCAAGACAAATCAGGTGGTTAACGGCGGATTCGAGACAGGGGATCTCGCTGGCTGGACGTCACTGAATGCTGCAGCCAGCACCTCTGTGAAAAATTCCGGCATTTATAGTGCGAAATTAACGGCTCCGGCATCAGGTTCTGCCTATATTGAGCAGGACATTGATCTTACCGACGTCTCCACCCTGAGTTTCTGGCGCAAGTCCTACGGTTTTACGGATCGCTATCTTCAGGTCATGATTGACGGAACCGGGGTGGCGCACTATCCCGATGCGTCGACTATCACCCGGGTTGAAAAGATTGACGTCTCCGGGTATTCGGGGGTTCATACGGTCCGGTTCACTGCCGTATGCGATGCATCTGCAGGATTGTTTACCGTCTATCTGGACGATGCGGAGGATTTCGGCCCCGGGACCGGCGGAATTCCTCCCCTCACCGTTGCCTTCACCGATCTGTCGGAGAAGATGGAAGATCCGGCCTCTACATCCTGGTTATGGGACTTTGGGGACGGTGCCACCTCAACAGAACACTATCCGATCCATACCTATACTGCCGCGGGAACGTATACCGTGACGCTTACCGTGACCAACGCAGGCGGGAGCGACGACGAGGTGAAGGCCGGGTATATCACCGTCACTCCAGCTCCGGTCCTTTCCCCGTTCCCCGGCTACACCGCTCTCCCGAAGGATCCCGACGGGGACAGGCTCTTTGAGGACGTGAATGGCGACGGCGTCTTCAGTTTCGGCGATATTCGCACATTTTTCGAATACTATGATGCCTGGATCCCGGCAAATGAACCGATAGAGTGTTTTGATTATGATGATAATGCCGTGATCGGGTTCGGAGATGTGCGGGCACTCTTCTTTGAGTGGGGGACATAAAGCGGGGCGAAAAAAAGGGGGATTTCTTTTT
>LKUD01000002.1 GCA_001412355.1 Methanoculleus sp. SDB | reverse complement strand
AAAGGAGGAATGATAAAAAGTCTTCATAAGTCGTGAATTGGTATAAGCTGTTCGAAATTTAAGTTTTGGGCAGCAAGGTTACAGTTCGACATGTTTAATGGTTTTCGAGACCGGAAAGGAGACTGAAGAGCCGTAACCGCAGCATTCAATGATCCGCGAGATCGAATAGGAGAGTGGAACCAATTCACCTGACAGGCGCTGTCCGAGACAAGAGGAGGCGTATTTATGAAGATGAGCATTGGAGTAGACCTTCACAAGACGCAGTTTACGGTGTGTTGTTTAAGTGAAGATCGCAAGATTCAAGAGTCAGGGATCTATCCGACGAAGGATCGAGGCTATGGGGCATTTATAAACAAGATGTTCCATTGGATTGAAGGAGGTTACGATATTACCATTGCTGTGGAATCAACAGGGAACACACGGTACTTTTGCAATCAGGTTATGGACGCAGGGATCGTGGTCAAGATTGTGAACACCTTGAAGTTCAGGATAGTCAACGAGTCGGTAAAAAAGACCGACAAGCATGATGCCCGCACGCTGGCGGAGTTTCTTGAGAAAGACATGCTTCCCGAGGCCATTCTTTGTTCACAGGAGAGTGAGGATATCAGAAGGCTTCTGAAGTCCCGTTCAGTATTGGTGAAGGCGCTGGTGTCATTGAAAAATCAAGTGCACGGTCTGTTGCTCGGATATGGGATAGAGAGCCGACGGGGGCAGCTGCAAAGCAAAAAAGAGAGGCAGCGCATCCTTGACGGTCTCGCGGACCATAAGAGTAACGGGAACGCTGCCTGGGCGGTAGAACCGCTTCTTGGCACCATAGACCAAATTGCGTCTCAGGTCAAAGAACTCGAGAAGGTACTGTCGGATCTTGTGCGTGAGGACAAAGATGTTGAGCTTTTGCGAACGATTCCTGGTGTCGGGTTGATAACCGCAGCGACCATTCGGGCGTACACCGACGATATCAACCGATACGAGAACGCCAAGAAGTATGCTGCGCATGCCGGTTTGGTGCCGTGGGTTCAGAACTCCAACACGACCGTTCGTCACGGTCATATCACTAAGCGAGGGCCGTCTGAACTGAGAACGGCTTTTGTCCAGATGGTGATGGGGATGTTGCGGCTTCGGAACAAAACGGCTGGATACTGGCTTATGGGTAAATACAACGTCATGAAAGAACACAAGGGAACCGGGAAGAGCATAATAGCGACGGCTCGCAAAATGAACACGATCGTGTATGCAATTTTAAAGACGAGAAAACCTTTTGATCCATCAAGAATGTTGCCGGATCCCAAATATCTGGAGATGAGTAAGGC
>LKUD01000001.1 GCA_001412355.1 Methanoculleus sp. SDB | reverse complement strand
GCCGGGAACGTGACCTTCACCTACACGCGAAGTGTTGTCGGCACCGACACGCTTGTCGGGACGATAACGGATCCCACCCCTGCCGTCCGGACATCGAATATCGTCACCGTGACCTGGACGACGACCCCGCCGCCACCCGGTCCGGGTGCGGAGACGATAGTGCTCATCCCGGGTCCCGCGTCGAACCAAGTCGGTACACCGTATTCGACAATTGCCCACGTCACCAACGCGACGACCGGTAGTCCCGTATCCGGCCGCCTCGTCCGTCTGGATATCACCGGGATCAGCCCGTCGCTGAATCAGACCGGCACGACCGATTCCGCCGGGAACGTGACGTTTACCTACACGAGAAGTGTTGCCGGCACCGATTCGCTTGTCGGGACAATCACGGATTCCGGCGGAGTCGTCCGGACATCGAATCTCGTCACCGTCATCTGGACGACGACCCCGCCGCCTCCCGGTCCCGAAACAATTCAGCTGATCCCCGGCCCGGCAACGGTACAGGTCAATACGCCGTATACAACCCACGCACTCGTGCTGGATGCGAGCAACAACCCGATTTCCGGTCGCCCGGTCAACTTCACCGTGATCACCGGCCCCCATGCAGGAACGCTCTTCAACGGCAGCACGGGAGCAACCGGCCTGATTCCCTTTACCTACACCGGAGGGCAGACCGGAACGGACGTCATTCACGCGACCATGATCGACTCCGGCGGGATTCTCCGGGTATCCAATACCGTCACCGTGACATGGACCGACAAACCGGTCGTGAAGAACGACACGCTCACACTCATCCCCGCATCCGCAGCCCGCACCGTCGGGCAGCAGCATACGGTGACGGCCCTCGTACGGGACTGGACCGGCGCCGCCGTTTCTTTCCGGCAGGTCGGTATCCGGGTCTTGGACGGGCCCAATGCGGGGCAATCAACAACCGGCTTTTCCGACGCAGCCGGGACGGTCCGGTTCACATATACCGGAATCGGCGGCTCGGGGACCGACCGTATTGTCGGTGAGATGTACACGTCGGGCGGCATCCTTGTCACCTCGAACATCGTCACCGTGACATGGAGCATACCGCCCACACCGGTTCCCGAGTTCCCGGGCGTTGCTGTGCCGTTCGGGGTACTCATGGTGCTGTATATTGCCTGCCGGGCATTCCGGCGGAAATAGACCGCATTTCCGTCCCCAATCCCTTTTTCCCTCCTCTCGAAAAGAGCGCACACCCGGATGGGTTGATTTATATTAATTAATCATGTAAAATTATGTGGGGATTTTGTTGAAAGAGCTACGTATCCATGGAAGGGGGGGGCAGGGTTCCGTCACGGCAGCGGAACTGATTGCCGTCGCTGCATTTGAAAGCGGCGCCTTTTCCCAGGCATTTCCCGCCTTCGGGGTGGAGCGCCGCGGCGCACCTGTCCAGGCATTTGTCCGCTTCAGTGATCAGAAAATCCGTCTGAGAAGCCAGATCTACGAGCCGGATTATGTCATCGTGCAGGACAGCACCCTGATCAAGGACGTTCCCGTTTTTGCCGGCCTGAAAAAAGGAGGCATTGCGATTATCAACACGGAAAAAGCAGCGAATTATCAGGTGCCCGAGGGTGTGCGCCTCATCACGATCGATGCGACGAAGATTGCGCTGGACGTACTCGGGCTGCCGATTGTAAACACGACGCTGATGGGTGCGTTTGCCGCGGCAACCGGAGAAATTGAATTCTCCGCCCTTGAATCGGCACTTCGCGAGCGCTTCCCCGCTCCGCTTGCCGAGAAGAATATTCTTGCAGCACGGCGTGCTTTTGACATGGTGCGGGAGGGAATGTAATATGGCCCTCAATATCGGATGCGCCGCAAAACCCGGGCGGGCGCGGGACAACAGGACGGGGTCGTGGCGGGTTTTCATCCCGCGGTTTTCACGTGAGAAATGCTCGAAATGCGGGCTCTGCATCCTGATCTGTCCCGAAGGGTGTATCAGTGAGGATGAGGAGGGCATGCCGGTGCCCGACTATGACTATTGCAAGGGGTGCGGTGTATGCGCCGACGAGTGCCCCGCGGATGCTATAGAGATGGAACTGGAGGAGAAATAGATGCGAAAAATTATGGAAGGGTCCCATGCCGTTGCGGAAGCGGTCAGACTCATACATCCGGGTGTCATCTCCGCGTATCCGATAACCCCGCAGACG